>JAHJCI010000022.1 GCA_018813085.1 Candidatus Omnitrophota bacterium
GATACTTTTCAAACGCAACCTTAACCTATGCCTCTTGTTTCCTTCTCTTCAGCTCCAATCTGTGTATTGTCCTTGCCGACCTCTCTATAAAACCAATTACCCGCGTAGCCAAAAATAATCCTAACGCCAGTAAAAACAGGAGAGTAAGGGCGTATTTATTGGGAATAAGCACAAATAAAAATGCAAAGATACCCAAATAAAGCGTAATAAGATAGATAAACGGGACTATTTGTTTTTGCGTCAGGCCAGTGCTTAACAATCTATGGTGCAGGTGTTTCTTGTCCGCCTTGAAAATAGAGCCTTTTTTCAGGAGCCGGCGGAAAAACGCCATAACAGTATCGTAAATAGGTATGATTAAGGCAGTAATCGGGACTAATAAAACCGTTGCCGTGGATGACTTGTGTTGAGACTCTACCAGGGCTATGGAAGCCAATGCCAAGCCAATAAACATACTCCCGGTGTCCCCCATAAATATCTTTGCCGGAAAAAAATTAAACCTTAAAAAACCTAATGCGCTTCCTGCCAAAGCAGCTAATAAAAAAATGGATATATTATTAGCTAAAAATAAATCAATAAAAAGTAATGAACCGGCAACTATAACCGTGATGCCCGCAGCCAATCCGTCAAGCCCGTCAATCAAGTTCATCGCATTAACCAATCCTACAATCCAAGAAATAGTAATAAATATACTCAATAAAAACGGCAGATGTGTTTCCACGCCTGTTAGCGGATTTGTAAATACCTCAACCCTGAAGCCATAACCAAACAATAATAAAGCAATAGCTACCTGTCCGGAGAGCTTAACCAGCGGGTTAATACCCTTGGCATCATCACATAATCCTAAAATAACTACAAGTGCCCCTGCAATGAGTAGGCCTTTTATCTGCTGGCAAAATTCTATTCTGAATTCCGGGTTAACAAAACAAACAAAGAAAATACTAATAACAAAAGCAAAATAGATTGCTATGCCTCCCAGGAACGGAATAGATTTCGTATGCACCATTCTTTTGCCCGGTTTAGATAATATGCCAAGCCTTAAAGCTATAACCCTCATTAGAGGAGTAAGAAAATAAGAAAAGGCTAAAGCAATCGTAAAAGTAATCCCTAATAAAGCATAATTAATCATGATTATCCTTCCTTTTAATTATTTTGGATTGTATTCATTGCGCCCTTGACAAGATAAAAAAAGTCATTGAAGACTGATTACAACTAAATAATCCCTATCCAATCTTATAATTTTATAATTTTCTAAATGTTTCGAGCGAAGCAATTCTTTTATCTTTTTTTTAGTATAAAAGTAAACAGGGCATGCTTTTAAAGTAAGCCTGATTTTCCTGAGTAACGATCTAAAAGTCCATAAAACAGGAAGGCTGATTATAATCTTGCCATTAGCAACTGATTTAATCTTTTCTAAATATATGCCGGAATTGCTGAAGTACTCCAATACCCCTATGGCTATACAAATATCAAAATTATCTTGAAAATTATAGCTTAAAAAATCTGCTTTTATAAATCGGCATATCTGGCTGACCTTGCTACGCTCTGCCAGGTTTCCTGCCAATTTCAACATATTCTCAGAAAAATCTATACCTACTACTGACTTAGCCCCTCTCTTTGCAAACTCAATAGAATATCTCCCGGAACCGCTCCCAATGTCAAGAACGGACTTACCCTGAATATAGCCGCACTCCTGAAAAGTTAGCTCAAATCTTTCATGCATGCTCCTCCTAAAGATAAAATCAATGAACCTACGCCAAATATTCTTCCCTTCAGAATAAATACTATCGAAATCTTCTGCTGTTTTCTGAAAATATTCTTCTATTTTCTTAACTTCATTCAATTTTCAATACCTTCCTTATTGAGGAGAATTCAAAATCATCTAACAACCTTTTCAACTTTCCAGCCGTATGCTTAATATTTATGTAATGTGGTATTTTTCTGTCAAAAGGCATATTCAGCCTCGGCTGGGCAGGATCTATTTCCCAGGGATGAATGTATATCTGAGCGGGTTTACCTGCCTTATTTATCCTGGTTATGGAATTTTTTATAAAAGAATACGGCAATACCCGGAAAAATACCCCTCCTGAAATAGATAAATTTCTGCCTAAAAATTTAACGGTTGATGGCGGAAACTCAATTAAGCCCGGCTTAATCTGATAAGGAAACCTTTCGGCACCGGCTATGCCGTATCGAGGATGAATTATAGGAAAAATACTACAGTCGTATTTTATTCCTTCATTAGACAATACATCTAAAGCCCATAATGATTCATTGGTTATAGAAAAACTTGCAGCTCTATGGCCAAATACCTTTTTGCCTGTTATACCCTCAAGGATATCGATAGATTCTCTCAAGTCTTTTCTAAAGGCTTCCTCGTCCTGCTGATATATTAGATTATGCCAGAATCCATGCGTTGCTATCTCATGGCCTGCGGCATCGATTTCTTTAACAAGCTCTGGGTATCTTTTGGCAATATATCCCAAGATAAAAAAAGTTGCCTTGATATCCCGCTCGGCAAGAATATTGAGAATTTCCTTTGTTGCCTTCTTAACCCTACTTTCATATCCCTGCCATTTATCCAAAGACAAGCGCTTGCCTAAGCCGCATATATGATACCAGTCCTCAACATCAATAGTTAAAGCATTTATCATTACTATAGCGTATTGGTTTTTAGCCTTTTGTCTATAAATTCTTCATAAACTTTAACAATATCATCAACCATCTTCTGGCTGGAAAATTTTAAATCTACCCACTCTAATGCTGCCTGACTCATGCGCTTGTGAAGTGTTTCATCCTTTAGTAATTTGATTATAGCGCCGGCTAAGCGTCCCTCATCTGCCAAAGGCACCAATATCCCGGTTATGCCGTCATTGACTATATCCGGAATTCCGCCAACTTTAAATGCCACAACGGGCTTACCTAAGGCCTGAGCCTCTAACAACACCCTGCCCATACCCTCGTAAAAAGAAGCTAATACCGCTACATCAAAAATAGATGTTATCTGCTTAATATCCCTGCGAAAATCGGTAAATATGCACTTTTCATTAATTCCAAGCTCTTTAGAAAGCTTTATAAGCTCATTCCTTAAAGGCCCGTCGCCGACAATCATAAATTTGACATTCGGCAATTCCTTGGCAATCCTGGCAGCTGCTTGTAAAAATACCTTATGCCCTTTACCCGAAGCCAATCTCGCTACAGTCCCTACAACTAATTCATCGGGTTTTATATCAAATTCCTGCTTTATTTTATTAATATCGAATTCTTCCCGAAACTTACCAATTTCTATGCCGCTGTATATAGTTATAAATTTATTCGCCGGGGCTAATTTCGCCTTTATAAACTCCTCTAACAAAGGTTTAGAAATGGTAATCAGCTTATCGGTAAATAAGGCAGCTGCCCTTTCTAAAAAGA
>JAHJCI010000023.1 GCA_018813085.1 Candidatus Omnitrophota bacterium
CTTTTTAAATCGTCTATTATATTAGGAGGAGAAAAATGTTAATAACAACTAAATACAATAACTTAGTTACAAAAGAAGCGTTCGGTAATAGAATTAAGCAATTTATTTTACGCTTAATCAGGTTTCTCGATTGTTTACCTAATGAAACTACCTCTAGAGTTATTAAAGATCAACTTATGCGTAGCGGCTCAAGCATTGGAGCGAATTATTTTGAGTCTAAAGCCGCCAGCTCCAAGAACGACTTTGTTAATTTCTTCTTTTATTCCTTGAAATCAGCTAATGAAAGCAAGTTCTGGCTGGAAATATTAATAGATCTGAATAAAGGTGATATCAAAGAAGCAAGGGCATTATTACAGGAGCTTATTGAAATATCTAATATATTTGGCTCCAGCATCTTAACCCTAAAGGGCCGAAAATAACCCACTCTTTTATCTTTAATATTTAATCTTGAAACATCTTTAATCTTTTATTTTTTATCTTTTATTTTTAATCTGCATCTTTAATCTTTTATTTTTTATCTTTTATTTTGAAACATCTTCTACGATTCGGGTATTTTCTCGCCTTTTAAGATCTCAGGCAGGGGTTGTGCGTCTATCCTGATGCCGCCGTCATGCTCTATCTTAATAGTGTAGAACGTCCCGGGAATAAACATTGTTCCGGGAGCCTCTATTTGAGCGTTCTTTATCCCGATCCTTTTTGCTTCCTGCGGATTAAGCGCGTAATCCCAGAATTTACTCCAGAGTTTCTCTTCAAAAGGATGGTTTAGATTATCTATCTTATAACCCTGGGGGATTGCATCTATTTTGGTTATTTCGTATTCAACCGTATTCTTGCCGTCAAGCATAAACACCTTCCAGAAGATATAAGCGCTTTTTCCTCTGAGAGCAGCGTTATTTCTTATATATAAATCATCGAATCTTACCACTAATGATTGAAACTGGATAATATTTCCCGGAAAGGTGAAATATTTTGCTTTAAGCGGCCTTTGCTTTGTATCATATTCCAGGAATTTGATTGTTGTTGATTTTTTGCCAGTTTCTTCATTATAATGTACGTCCGTAACCAGCACTTCGGCTATCCTCGAATCAGCCTCTAGGCGTGTAATAACCTGTCTTAGGATCCTGTTTTCGTTTATAAAGCGGATAACAAACTGGTACGCAACAACTCCAGCGCAGATAAGCAGTACAATTATTAAAAACCGGATAAATTTTTTCATCTTAAATTTTTCTTTTGTCGTATGGGACTGTCCCTTTGGGATGTTTTTATAGCGTTGTCGGGACTGTCCCTGGATAAATCGCTAACTAGCGATTTATCCGTATCCAATTATGTATACCGGGGACACCCTTTCGATTGCCTCAGGGACAGGCTCCCGATTGGCTGAAAGGGTGTCCCTATTCTTAGAATCTAACAATCTTTCTCTCAACGCCCAATAACGGCTTCATCCCTATTATACTAAAAAATAGAGCATTATTATCAATTCTTTCAACCGGCCTTACTTCTTTTAATTTCATCGGCATAAAGGCGCCGATAGCAATTCTTAATACGGAAGAGATTAAAAATAACATAAATATTTTATAGCCAAAAAGCGGCGGTAAGTAGCGTAATAAAAATCCGCCGATGAGCGCGCCGCAGGAAAGAGCCAGTCCGTTTAAAACATTAAAATAGGATATACATCTGGCGCGTTTCTCAGGCATTACCGCATCATAGATAAAATTGGTCGTGCAAAGGCTGAATCCTGCCCAGAGAAACCCGGAATATATTTGTACAAAGATTAAAAATATCGGGTTGTGGTTGAATATCCACAATAACGGAGTAATACCGATTAAGGGAGCGGTAAACCTTATAATTTTTAAATTTCCTACTTTGTCCGCATGCCTTCCCCAGCGGCTGATCATCAGATAAAGCGTCAGGGTTGCGGTTATGGTAATAAGCGTATAAAGCAGGTAATTAAACTGCAGGTCCTTTAGCATTAGCACCGCAAAAAACGGAGAAGCCAGGTTTATCGAGAAATTCATTGCCGCGACGAACAACACGAATTTGGCAAAATTGCTTTCGCGTATGCGGGCAAGGAAATCAATCAGGTTAAAGTAGTTTTCCTTTTTGTATTCAATGGGCGGCTCATGCATCCTCTTTAAGTAATACCAGGAGATTAATCTATACAGGAAAGCCAGGCTAAAGATTATTCCGAAGCCGTAGAATACGTTGATTTTCTTCATAAAATAAAGGATAAAACCTGCGATAAGAGCCGAACCGATTATTATAAGTCCCAGGATTCTGTTTCTCCATCCAAAATACTCCCCCCTTCTTTCCTTTGCCACCAAATCAGACATCAGGCTTCCCCAGGCCGGGGTTGAAATTGCGCCGCAAGAGGCAAACAGGGTCACAAACGCTATAAAAACAGCCGGGCTGATTCCGCCGCGTAAAGCTACAATTGCCATGGGTAGCAGCATAAAAGCCTGTATAAAAACAAATATGTTGATTGTTTTTCTTCGCGACTTAATTTTTTCGGTAATATCCGCGCTTTTAACCTGGATTAAAGAGCCAAAAAGATTGGGTAGCGCGTTAAGCATACCTACATGCCTTACCGTACCGCCTAATAGCAGTAAAAAAGGAGTAAAATAATCCTGGGTAAACCCAATCATCGCGCTGGCAAAGATACCATCACGAAAGGAGAACTTCAAACTCCTGCTTGTTTTTTGTGTATCTTGTTTTGGATCCATAGGTAAGTAATATCAAATATCAAAAGTCAAATATCAAATATGAATATCAAATA
>JAHJCI010000024.1 GCA_018813085.1 Candidatus Omnitrophota bacterium
ATCTTGTAAGCCTTGAAATCTTTTAAGCCTCCCTGAATGAAGGAGAGATTTGTTAGGTATTTCATCTTACTCCAGGCAAGAAATTTGCTGCGCGGATGCATAGATAAGTTCCATTTTATGTATTGGTAGCCAAACCAAAGAAATAATAAAAGAAATGTCCAGCTGGCTATACCCCAGGAAAAAATCAATCCAAGAATAAATAATAAGCCGCCCAGGTGCATTAAATGGAAATTACCCAAATAGATAAATCCCTTTAGCGGAAAGGGAATCAAGAAAGAGGGGCTGGATTTTAAAAACTGCAAAATTATTTCCAAGCCGTTTCTCTTAACATATTTTTCGATCAATGGCGCGTGAGCCTGACCGTAAGTTACCCAAACCTTTCTTAAAAGCTTTAAGTCAGCGCGGTGCATGTGGTCAACCTTAGCCTTGGGCGCAAAATAAAACTTCCATCCGACCTGGCGATGCTGAAAACTGAAATTCATATCCTCACCCGTAGGCTTATCCCAGAATTTAGCGCCCAATGCCTTGATCGCGGACGTCCGATAAGCTACATTACACGTACCAAAGAAATAAGCCTTGTGCCCGCCAATATCAGAAGGCCGCGGATCTTTTGGCAATTGCGGGAAATAACCTTCTTTAATAAACCCGTATCTGGGAGAAACCATATTAAACCTGAAATGTTCGCACCATGCCTCAACAAGGTTATTGGGATCGACCTTAAGAGTAAAAACTTCTCCCCCTACTGCCGCTATCTTCTCATCGCGCTGAAAATGTTGTAAGATCTCCTTAACCCATGATTTACAAGGAGCGCAATCTGCGTCGGTAAAAAATAAAAAATCACCCTTGGCGATCTCTAAAGCGCGGTTACGGGCATATCCAGGGGAAGGGCAATTAGGGATTTCAACAAGCTTAATAAAGGGGAATTTTGCCTGCCAACCCTTAATGATCTGGACTGTTTTATCGCTGGATCCGCCGTCGGCAATAATAATCTCCCAATCCTGGCGCGGATAATCCACTTCTAACAAATATTCGAACGTCTTTTCGATTGTCCGTTCAAAATTTCTTACGGGAATAATTATCGATATAAAGGCTTCCCTGTCCATAAAAGACTCGATTTTATTAAGTGCGTCCTGCTTCTCGCGGCCCAAACAAGCGCTGCTATATTCTTATATTGAGAGCCAGTATCAACATAATAATGGTTACGATTACAAGCGTAAAGCCCAGAATCAGCCTGGCATTGCTTTCTATTACCTTTTCAATGGCTAATGTACGGCGGGGAGTGTCCAGAATCTTGCTTAAAGATATAAGGAATTTCGGGCCGAATAAAAATACCAAAGCAATTAATAAACCTAAGCTGTTACAGACGATACTTAACACCTTCAAAAATGCCAACCATCCGCTTTCGTTCATTGCTGCCTCCTTTCGGTTCTTGCCCTACCACTTAATAACCCTTGAATCAAAGACCGGTCCATGTTTACAAACAGCTTGATAACCTTGTTTAGTCTTAACTTCGCAACCTGCGCATACGCCCAGGCCGCAAGCCATATATTCTTCCAGTGAAACTTCTGCAGCGATATTTTGCCTGCCGGCAATAAGCGATACGCAATAGAGCATTGCTTTCGGGCCGCAGGCGTATATCGTTGTGCGTTCTGTAGCATGCCTGGCGCGTAAAATTATTCTTAATAAATCAGTGACCCGGCCCTTAAAACCGGCTGAACCGTCATCTGTGGATATTCTAACACCACAACCCAGATTTGCAAATCCTTTTTGACATAAAAGTTCTTTTTTTGTTTTAGCTCCAATTAAGATAACCGTATTGCGTCGTGCGTATTGCCTGCCTGCCGAAGAGGCAGGCGTATTGCCTGCAATTAATCGTTGTGCAAGAAAATAAAGTGGTGCAATGCCCATGCCGCCGCCTACAAGAATCGAGTATCGAGTATCGAACATCGAGAATCCCTTTCCTAAGGGCCCTAAAACATCTAGATAATCTCCCGGCTCTTTCTGCGATAACAATTCTGTGCCGGGGCCAACAACTTCGTAAAGAACTTCTATCCTGCCTGCTCCCTCTAAATTCTTGCCGCTAACCGAATGGATGCTAAACGGCCTTCTTAATAAGGGCCGGTAATTATCGGATATACGCAGAGTAATAAATTGTCCGGGCTGCGCAATCCGGGAAATTAAAGGCGCCTGCAGGGTAATTTTATAATACCCCTCGGAGATTTTGGCGTTATCTAAAATTTTAGTTTTGTTTTGTAATATCTTCATCTTTCCTTGATAGAAATAATACTAAAACAAGATAGAAAAATATAATAGACGAAAACGCTAAAAATTCCGGCATAAACACACGCCAGCCTTCGGTCCCAAGTTCTTCCCAGGATTCAATTATTAAAGATACGCAAAGCACAATTATAATAGCGGGGAATTCCCTCTTAAACCAATTAAATTTTATTGGCAAATATTCCTGGATATTAGTTGTGAATAAAAAACGCGGGGAAGGAAATAGCCGAGGCGTCTTTTTTTTATAATCTTGATAAGCTTGCCCGAAGTTATTAAAAAGAATTCCTTCTTCCTTGCGAATAAGGGTAAAATAGCGGAAAGTAAAAAATAATACAAAAATAATAAAAGCCCAGAATTGGAAAATGAATAACACAATACCCAGGCCGATTAATATTAGCCCCAAATACATAGGGTTTCTTACCATGCGATAAGGGCCGTCCTGAATCAAACTATTGCCGCTCTGGGAATTCTCTGACTTATATCCCCGGGCAGAAACCCTTAGCAGCTGGCCAAGAAGAATTAAGCCTATGCCCATAATCTCCAAAAAATCATCAAACAAGCCGGTAGATTGCTTAAAAAAACGATAAGAATAACTTAAAACGATTAAAGTAGCAATAAAAATAATTATTCCGTTTATTTGAATCCGTTTTTTCATCTATTTTTGGCATTGCGGACAAAAATAAGTCCCCCTGCCGCCCAGAGTAGTTCTTTTAACTGGAGTTTTACAGATAAGGCAAGGCTTGCCTGCGCGGGCATAAACTTTATGGTATTTGACGTAATCTCCCGGTTTATTGGAAAGCTGCACATACTGGTCTAGCGAAGAGCCTTTATATTTTATTGCCTCGCGCAACACTACAATCACCGCCCTAAAAAGCCTTGCTTTGTCTTTGCCTGATAATGAGCGTGCCGGCCTCCCGGGATGTATTTTTGCTCTGAATAAAGCTTCTGCCGCATAAAGATTGCCTACGCCGGAAATAAAAGTCTGGTCCATCAACAATGGCTTTATCTTTGTTTTCCTGCCGGCGAGCATATGTTTAAACTCATCGAGCGTCAAATCAAACGGCTCAGGCCCTAGGTTCTTAACAAATTTTAACTGCCGCCAGTCTCCAAGCAGCCTAAGCTCTCCCAGCAGGCGGCTGTCGTTAAAATCCAGCCATTTATTGCCGGACAATTTAAAACTCACGCGGCTGCGCTTACAATCCCCGGGATAAACCAGCTGCCCGGTCATCCTGAGATGGACAGCCAGAGACTTACCCGAGGATAACTCCAGAATTAAAAGTTTACCTTTGCGCAGGATATTGTTTATCCTGGCATTTTTAATGTTTTTTACAAAGCTCGCTGTGCCAGGCTGTTTAATAACTTTGGAGTTATTGATTTTGACCCCGGTAATTTTCTTACCCAGGACCGTTTTTTCCAATTCCCGCTTTATGGTTTCTACTTCAGGTAATTCCGGCACCAGCTTGCTCCTTTAAGTATTTGGCAATTGCTATCTTTAATATTTACTATCTATTTTTAATTTTTTATTTTTTAATGAACTCAACCCAGACTTCCCTTGACCTCGGACCATCGCTTTCGGCAAAGAATATCCCCTGCCACCTGCCCAGGCATAACCTGCCGCCTTCGATGATAACAGGCAGACAGTTGCCTAATAACGAAGACTTAATATGGCTGTCGGCATTGCCCTCAACGTGAGAATAGCCCGCGTTATCAGGGATTATTTTGCTTAAAGTATCTGTTATGTCCTTTTCTACTGACGGGTCGGCATTCTCATTTATAGTGATTCCTGCGGTTGTGTGCGGGACAAAGATAAAACAAATTCCCTGCTCTATTTTATGCCCTGAAATTATGCTCTGGACCTTATCGGTAATATCGACTAATTCACTTCTTTCAACCGTTTTAATGTTTATCCTCTGCATCGGCTTTATTGCGCGTAATCCAGATCCTTATCTCCTCGCCCTTTTAGCGGGACTCTTTTGAATCCCTTTATAATAATCCTGCAATGCCTTAACTTTTATGTCTTCTTTAATAAACGCTTCCAGGCCGCCCACTAATGCCTGAGCCGCAGCTATCGTAGTGGTATAGGGAATATTATAAAGAACTACCTGAGAGCGTATTTTTACCTCATCAACGCGCGGCATCCTGCCTGATGGGGTATTAATAACCAGCTGTATCTTGCCGTCCTTTATCAAGTCCAGGAAATTTGGCCTGCCCTCGGCAAGTTTGGGTAGTGATTTTGCAACCATGCCGTTATCTTTCAAAACACCTGCAGTCCCGGCGGTGGCATAGATACGAAATCCCAGCCCCAGTAGTTTTTTGGCAACAGGTATAATCTTCTCTTTATCGCGGTCGCAGACTGAAACAAAAACATTCCCCTTCTTGGGAAGATTGCTGCCTGCTGCTATCTGGCTCTTAATATAAGCGCGGCTTGTATTAAGGCCGATCCCCATAACCTCTCCTGTTGATTTCATTTCCGGGCCTAAGATAATATCTACTCCGGGAAATCTATTAAACGGAAAAACCGATTCTTTCACGCAAACATGTTTGGGGATAACCTCTTTATTAAACCCTAACTGTTTTAGCGTCTTGCCCAGCATCACCTTAGTTGCTAATTTTGCCAGCGGTATGCCTATGGCTTTTGCAATAAACGGCACTGTACGCGAAGCGCGCGGATTAACCTCCAAAACAAAAACCGAATTTCCTTTGACGGCATATTGCACGTTCATTAACCCGACAACCTTAAGCTCCTTGGCCATCTTATAGCTATCCTGCCGGATAGCCTCAAGTATGGCCTTGGATAAACTATGCGCAGGCAAAACCATGGCTGAATCCCCGGAATGGACTCCCGCCTGTTCGATATGTTCCATAATCCCGCCTATGACAAAATTCTTGCCGTCGCCGATTAAATCAACATCAACCTCAATCGCATCCTCAAGAAATTTATCGATAAGCACCGGGTGCTCGCCGGAAACCTCTGCTGCCTGGTGAATAAATTTCTCTAATGTTTGTTCGTCATAGACTATCTCCATTGCGCGTCCGCCCAGCACATAAGAAGGCCTTACTAAAACAGGATATCCTATTTGTTTGGCAACCTCCTTGGCCTGCTTGAAATTAAAAGCAGTGCCGTTATCCGGCTGGCGCAGGCCTAACTTATGCAGCAGGTGTTTAAATCTTTTCCTGTCTTCGGCTATATCGATATTCTCCGGGCTTGTGCCAAGGATAGGAACCCCTGCATCTCGCAAAGGAATCGCCAAATTAAGCGGTGTCTGGCCGCCAAACTGTACAATCACCCCCATGGGTTTCTCTCTGTCGATAATATTCAAAACATCCTCGATAGTCAAGGGCTCGAAGTATAACCTGTCCGAGGTATCATAATCGGTAGAGACGGTTTCGGGATTACAGTTAATCATTATGCTTTCGATGCCTTCCTCCCTAAGCGCGTATGCCGCATGGCAACAGCAATAATCAAATTCAATCCCCTGGCCAATGCGGTTAGGACCCCCGCCTAATATAACTACCCTCTTCTTATCGGTAATGCGTACCTCCTCCTGAGTTTCATAAGTAGAATAGAAGTACGGCTGCTTAGCCTGTATTTCTCCTGCACAGGTATCCACAAGTTTATAAACCGGGCGGACCTTAGACTGCTTTCTTGAGCTGCGCGTACGGCGCTCGGTTGTCTTGAGAAGATAGGCGATTTGCCGGTCTGAAAAACCGTGCTCCTTTGCTTTTCTTAAAAGGGCCGGTGAAAGATTTTGCAGGCTGCCGGCAGACTTTATCTCCTCTTCCAGCATAACAATCTTTTTCATGTTATGCAAAAACCACGGGTCAATAAAGGAAAGCCTGTAAATCTCATTAATACTTAATCCTACCTTGAGCGCGTAGCGGATGTAGAATAAGCGCTCATCATTAGGCGTGCGTAATTTGTCCTTTATCCGGTTGATCAACAGATTATCGGGCTTGCTTAACATCTCATCGCTGATTTCATCCTTGCCGTCTGCGCCTAAGCCGAAACGTCCGATTTCCATTGAGCGTATGCCTTTCTGCAGGGCTTCAACAAAATTACGGCCTATAGACATTGCTTCTCCTACCGCTTTCATTGAGGTATTGAGAACCCTCGGCGTTGCGGCGAACTTCTCAAAGGTAAACCGGCAAATCTTGAATACGCAGTAATCGACTGTCGGCTCAAAGAAGGCTGTAGTCTTACCGGTAATCTGATTCATTACTTCAGGCAAGGTAAATCCAACTGCTAATTTTGTCGCGACCCGGGCAATGGGAAACCCGGTTGCTTTTGAAGCAAGTGCAGAGCTGCGCGAAAGCCGCGGGTTTACTTCAATGATTACTATCTTGCCGTTATTAGGATTTTGGGCAAACTGAATATTAGCCCCTCCGCCGGTTATGCCTACCTTTGTAATAATCCGGTGGCAAAGGTTAACAAAATTTGTGTATTCCTCGGCAGTTAAAGTCTGTGCCGGGGCAACA
>JAHJCI010000025.1 GCA_018813085.1 Candidatus Omnitrophota bacterium
ATTTTCTTGTTACTATCGGGATAGTTCGGCCAAACGACTTATGGAGCGAATACGCTCCATAAGTCGTGGCCTCACTATATTAACATTATTAACTGGTTATTTCAATACCTTCTTCAGGAAACGCCCGGTATAGGATTGCTTGACTTTCATTATCTCTTCCGGGCTGCCGCAGGCAACAATTCTGCCTCCGGCGTGGCCTCCTTCCGGGCCTAAATCAATAATATAATCGGCGCATTTGATAACCTCGAGGTTATGCTCAATAACGATTACGGTATTACCCTTATCAACGAGCCTTTGTAATACCGATAAAAGTTTCTCAACATCGGCAAAATGTAATCCCGTAGTCGGCTCATCCAGAACATACAAGGTCTTGCCGGTTGAGCGCTTGCTCAATTCCGAAGATAATTTAACCCGCTGCGCCTCTCCTCCGGAAAGGGTAGTCGCAAACTGTCCAAGCTGAATATAATCTAATCCTACCTCATGCAGATAGCTAAGGGTATTTCTTATTTTGGGTATATCATAAAAGAGTTGCAATGCTTCCTCAACAGTCATCTCCAAAACATCGGCAATAGAACTTCCTTTATATTTAACCTCCAGGGTCTGCTCATTAAAACGGCGCCCTTTACAAACATCACAAACGACATAAACATCAGGCAGAAAATGCATCTCGATTTTTTTGATACCGTCCCCCTGGCAGGTTTCACACCTGCCTCCCTTGACATTAAAAGAAAACCTGCCCGGTTTATAACCACGCATCCTGGCTTGCGGAATACGGCTGAAAATCTCCCGGATATAAGTAAAAACTCCTGTGTAGGTAGCCGGGTTAGAACGAGGGGTGCGCCCTATAGGAGACTGGTCTACTACAATAACTTTATCAATAAACTCAATGCCCGTAATTTTCTTATGCTCCCCGGGCTTAAGGCGGCTTTTGTAAAGTTTCTGCATCAGCCCTCTATAAAGCGTCTCTTCAATAAGAGTTGATTTTCCCGAGCCGGATACGCCGGTAACACAAATAAATTTTCCCAAAGGAAAACGCACGTCAATAGACTTAAGGTTGTGCTCCTTAGCAGCCTTAATCTCCAGGAATCTTTCCTCCTGCGACAGCCTTCTTTTTGCAGGAGATTTTATTCTCAGTGCACCGCGCAGATATTTAGCGGTCAAGGACCCCCGGTGCCTAAGCAAATCCTTAATCAAGCCTGAGAAAATAACTCTTCCGCCGTGCCTTCCGGCGCCAGGGCCTAAATCAACGATAAAGTCTGCTGCCCTTATTGTAGATTCATCGTGCTCAACCACAATCAAGGTATTGCCTATGTCACGCAGGGATTTTAAGGTATTCAACAGGCGCTGGTTATCGCGCTGATGTAATCCGATACTGGGCTCATCAAGGATATAAAGTACGCCGACTAAACCGGAACCAACCTGCGTTGCCAGCCTTATCCTTTGCGCTTCGCCACCTGCCAAAGTAGAGCTCCTGCGATCAAGGGTAAGATAATCCAACCCGACATTTATACAGAAGTTTAATTTTTGAATTATCTCTTTTAAAATCCCTTTGGCAATAAGGCTCTCTTGATTAGTTAATTCTAAGCCTTCAAAGAATTCCTTAGCCTGGTTAATGCTCAACTGTGTAATTTCATAAATATTCTTATTGCCCAGACTGACTGCCCGGGCCTCTTTTTTCAACCTCATGCCCCCGCAATCAGGACAGGGGAGAGCCGACATAAACCTGCTGATTTCTCCCTTTAGATAGTCGCTGTCAGTCTGATGAAACAAACGCTCAAGATGCGGTATGATTCCTTCAAAGGGCTTATCCCAGACATAAATGTCTTTTGCGCCGTATAGTATGGATTTTTTTTGCGCAGGCTTTAATTTCCTAAAGGGCATATCCAAATCAATTCCTGACTGTTCAGCGAATTCGCGCACCAGGCTGCGGTAATATAATATATAACCCCTGCCCCCTCTTCTCCATGGCTCAAGCGCGCCCTGATTAATGGATTTATCTTTATCGGGAATTACTAAATCGGGGTCAAATTCCAATTTTGTGCCCAAGCCGTTACAGCTGGAACAGGCCCCGTAAGGAGAATTAAAAGAAAAATTACGCGGCTCAACTTCGCTATAGCTGATCCCGCATTTAAGGCAAGCATAATTTTCGCTGAAAATTAATTCCTTTTGCCTGCCTG
>JAHJCI010000002.1 GCA_018813085.1 Candidatus Omnitrophota bacterium
AATATTTTAAAGATATTCCACATAGTAATTCCTTTGTTATGTAAACCTGGCCTTAACCGAATTTGCGTGTTCGATTAATCCCTCAATACCTGCAATCTTCTCCAGCGATCCCTTTGCCTTCTCCAATGCTTTCCTGGTATAAGAAATTACGTGATTACTCTTTATGAAATCAGAAAGATTCAGCCCGGAGAAGAAACGCGCGCTTCCTCCCGTAGGCAAAACATGGCTTGGCCCGGCAAAATAGTCACCTATGGCAACAGGGCTGTAAGGCCCCAGGAATATTGCTCCGGCATTTTTTATCTTCTTAACCAGGCTACTAGGTTTTTTAACCAGGATTTCCAGGTGTTCGGGAGCTATGCGATTGGCTATCTCAACAGCCTCATCCAGGTTCTTGGTGAGTATAATATACCCTTCGCCTTCAATCGACGCCCTCACCTGGCGCGCCAATGCCCTTGAATTAGTAACCAGGAAAACCTGCGCTTTGCTGTGTTCCTTTTGTGCTTTTATATCAGCAATAACCAGCTTTGGGTCAGAGTAACGGCTGGCAATAATAACCAGTTCGCTCGGACCGGCAAGCATATCAATATCAACAAAACCAAATACCTGCCTTTTTGCCTCGGTAACATAAACATTCCCCGGGCCGATAATTTTATCTACCTTAGGGATGGTTTTTGTGCCAAAAGCCATGGCAGCAACAGCCTGCGCGCCTCCAAGGCGGTAAATTTCATTTACCTTTAGTAAATTAGCAACAACCAGAATATGCGGATTAATGTTTCCGCTTTTATCCGGAGGGCTAACCAGGGAAATTTGTTTTACGCCGGCAATCTTAGCCGGCAGTACTGTCATGTATACCGTAGAAACCAGCGGAGCCTGCCCGGCGGGGATATAAATACCGACCCTGTCCAAGGGGTGATAATTTTCCCCAAGTACCGCACCCTCGGCATCTTTCATCTTCCAGCACTTCTTTATCTGGCGGCGGTAAAAACGGGTTATATTCTCGATAATCTCCTTAAGCGAAGTAATAAAATCCGGCTGGATATTCTGATATGCCCCTGAAATCTCTGCTTCAGAAATGCGCAAGTTTTTTGCGGACAATTTAACGCCGTCGAATTTTTTAGTATAACGTATTAAGGCATCATCGCCCTGCAGGCGTACATCCTCAAGAATTCTTGCTACTTTTTCCTTAAGCCTCCTTGTGCCGAGAAAGCCGCGATTGTAAATATCTTCGAGTTTTTTACTGGAATAACGAATGATTTTCATTTTTATAATTTAAGCCCAGGAAAGGAATCGAACCTTCAACCTGAGGTTTACAAAACCTCTGCTCTGCCGATTGAGCTACCTGGGCATTGATTCCTGTTCAAAGGGTGCTTGCGCAATTCATCTATGTATTTTATCTTTTGATTCCATAGATCGCAATACGCTACCCGCTATGAGCACTTCTTAATTGCCTGCGGAATCTTATCAATTATGTCAGTTGCAATCATGCCCAACTGCGTCTTACTGCCTGCTGCCAAATCCCCGGCCAGGCCATGTAAATATACGGCGTATTTCGCAGCATTAAAACAAGATAAACCCTGCGCCAGAAAGGCTGCGATTATGCCGGTTAGAACATCACCTGAACCTGCGCTGGCCATACCAGGATTTCCGGTTTTATTAATGTATATTTTACCCTGATAATCAGCAACAACCGTATTATTCCCCTTTAAAACAACAGTTACCTCGCAGGCTTTAGCAAATTTTTTAGCGAATTCTTTACGATTTAATTGTATACTTCGCACGCTCATGCCCAGCAACCTTGCCATTTCTCCGGGATGAGGAGTAACTACTGCATTTTTTATTTTTAATTTTTTATTTTTAATTTTTAAATGCCCGGCTAATGCGTTTAAGCCGTCTGCATCTATAACTACCGGCTTATCCCTGAGGTTGAATACTATTCTGCGTACCAGGGCCTGGGTTGATTTATCCCGGCTCAATCCCGGGCCGATTATTAGAACATCGATATTATTTAAAAAATCCTTAATCTGGGAATAGGCCTTAATGCTTAAGCTCGCCCGGGGCGTCTCTTCCAAAGGCAAAACCATTACTTCGGGGTATTTTCTTTTAATCAGCGCAGCACATATCCCCTTAGGTATACCTAAGGTTACCAATCCGGCTCCGGAACGCATTGCGGCAGCCGAAGACAACACTGCGGCACCGCTGTATTGCAAGCAGCCGGCTAAAATCAATATATGCCCTAATTCGCCCTTATGAGCCGCAGGCCTTCTCTGTAATAATTGCGCTGGCAACCGCATAATTTTTTATATGTGAAATAGAAATATAAATATCAACTTTGTTTTTCAAGTTTATCAAAGAGCAATACGGTTTACCCTGGCTATCGTTTAATATTTCAACATCCTGGAAATTCAGCGTTGCTTTGCCTAATGCTTTAAACACCGCTTCTTTCGCCGCAAACCTGCCGGCCATGTGTTGATAGCTGTTATTATGCTGCTTAACGCATTCAAGCTCTTTATCGGTAAAAATGCGCTTAAGAAATATCTTGCCGTATTTCTCTACCGCACCCTTAATACGCTTGACTTCGATAATATCAACGCCATTTCCTATTAAACCCATTATATTAATTATTTGTTACACAGATCAACACAGATTAAAATACGCCAGATTAACACAGATACTAGTGCTCATCTATGTAATAAAGCCTTCATTTCTCCTACCGCAGGCCCCAGGCATATCAGGGCAGCGCGGCAGATAATCGAATAACCGATGTTCAGTTCTTTTATCCGGCTAATTTTAGCTACCGCCCTTACGTTATGATAATCCAGCCCGTGCCCGGCATTAACAATCAGCCCCTTAATCGATGCGTAGCCGGCTGCCTGCTCTAATTCCATAAGGCGCTTTTTTTTCTGCGCAACAGTCTTTGCCTCGGCATACCTGCCGGTATGTAATTCGACCATCTCAACTGACAATCTTGAACTTGCCTCGATCTGACTCTTGAGAGGATCTATAAACAGGCTAACCTGTATATCATGTTTTCTTAATTTATTTACTACACTCTCAACCTTCTTAATATTACCCGCTACATCCAAGCCGCCTTCGGTAGTTAATTCTTGCCTCTTCTCGGGAACCAAAGTCGCCTCATCCGGCTTAACGCTACAGGCGATATCGACAATACCAGGAGCAGTTGACATTTCCAGGTTTAATCTTGTCTTTACCGCTTCCCTGATAAGGCGCAGGTCCTCTTCTTTGATGTGCCTACGGTCTTCGCGTAAATGAACGACAATACTGTCAGCCCCGGATGCCTCGCAGATCGAAACCGCAAAGACAGGTTGCGGCTCAATGCCTTTTCTTAATTCTCTGATACTGGCGATGTGGTCAATATTTACCCCTAATTTCATAACAAACGCTCAACAAATCATTTTTTATGATTTCGCAGATTAAAACACATGGATTACACAGATTAAAACTTCAACAGCAAAATCTATGTAATCTTAAAAAATCTGTATAATCAAAAGTCTCTGGTATAATTTTGCTGGTCTTCCAGAGACATTATAATAAAAACCTGCGCAACTCTTCGCCGATATACAGCCAGAACATTATTGCCAGGATTAAGGCGATCAGCTTAAGCCAGATACGGGTAGTGAACCAATGCTTGACTGCTTTTTTTATATCAAACTTGTATTTATATCTCATTCTTTCTTGTTTTGGGCTTCATTAATTGCTTAACCTTGGTCAATAAATCATCCCGCTTAATCCCCTGGAATAACTTGCCTTCATAAACCAGCGAAATATCCTGCCTTTCTTCAGAAACCACGATTACCACCGAGTCAGTCTCCTGGGTCAGGCCAATTGCCGCACGATGGCGCATGCCGAAAATACGGCTCAGATCCGGATTCTCATTCAAGGGAAACAGGCAGCCGGCAGAAGCAATCCTTCCCTGCTGGATAATCACCCCTCCGTCATGCAACAGGCTTCCCGGAGTAAATATGTTTTGCAGCAATTCCGAAGTAATCGTTGCATCGATAGATACGCCGGTTTCCACATAGGGCTTGAGCGTAACGTCCTTTTCGATGGCGATTAGCGCTCCGATGCTCTGGCGCGCAAGGTAATCTACGGCCTTGATAATTTCTTTTAAGATATTATCCAGCTCCTCTTCGGGCAGGGGCAAAGTGAATAAGTGGTGCCTGCCTAAACGCGCCAGGCCCTGCCTTATTTCCGGCTGGAACACAATCAAGAGCCCCAGTACCGATAATGCAAATAACTTTGTCAATAACCACTCGAGCCTTTCCAGGTCAAGCCGTTGAATAAGAAAGAAAAGGATCAGTAGCATGATTATCCCGCGGATAACCTGTAATGCGCGCGTACCAGTAAAAAAGAGTATAATTTGATAAATCACAAACCAGAGAATACTGATTTCTAATAATATTTTCCAGAGTTCAATCATGGTATAATTATTGCTTCGGCGACTCCAATCGCCTCAACCGCAAATTTTACATCGTGCACCCTGAGGATATCGGCTCCGTTTACTACCGCCACTACCAAAGAGGCCAATGTACCTGCCAGCCTTTTATTAACAGGTAAATCCAATATTTTACCGATAAACGACTTCCGGGAAGTCCCCACCATAAGCGGACAACCCAGCGATTTAAAATCTCTTAACCTGCGAAGAATTTCAAGATTATGCTCTAAGGTCTTGCCGAATCCGATACCGGGATCAACAATTATTCTTTTTCTATTGATTCCCTGTTTTTCCGCCTTATTCAAGGCATCACTAAGAAATGCCTTGACCTCTTCAATTACAAAGCGGTACCTTGGATTCTTCTGCATATTCCCGGGCCTACCCTTCATATGCATGATAACCACACCGGCCCCGGACTTTGCTATCACTTCAATCATGCGCGCATCCCTTAAGCCGGAAATATCATTTACGATTGAAGCTCCCGCAGAAAGAGCAATCCTTGCTACTTCTGGTTTATAAGTATCTATGGAAATCGGGACACTGATTGCCCCGGACAACTTCTCGACAACAGGTATTAGCCGTCTTAATTCTTCCTTTAGCGCAACCGGCTTTGCGCCCGGACGGCTCGACTCAGCGCCCAGGTCGATTATATCAGCACCTTCGGAAACCAGCTTCCGGGCATACCTCGCTACTCCCTCTATCCCTGAGTTCTTAGTTAATAATCCGTCTGCGCTGAATGAATCAGGAGTAAGGTTCAAGACCCCCATTATCCGGGTACGGATTTTTTGCGGGCAAGGAGAAAAACTTTTATGCTGCCTGTTCAGCGACAATCTTTTTTACCTCTTCCCCATCGAGAACCTCTTTTTCCAGGAGAGCCGATGCCAGCGCCTTTACTTTCTTTTGATTGTCTTCTAATATCTTTTTTGCTTTAGCAAAAGATTCATCGATTATTTTCTGGATTTCTTCATCTATAATCTGTGCTGTGCTGTCGCTGTAATTCCTCTCCTCAGCAAGATTCTTGCCTAAAAAGATCAGGCCCTCTCTTCTTCCCAGGGTCACGTTACGCAGCCTGTCTGACATTCCGAATTCCATAACCATACGCCGCGCCATTTGAGTAGCTATCTCCAGGTCATTCTCGGCTCCGGTTGTAGTATCACCGGAATTTAAGACCTCTGATGCCCGTCCGCCCAGAAGCACGACGATGCGGCTTAATAATTCCTGCTTGGTCATTATATATCTATCCTGTAAAGGCATCTGCATAGTATATCCCAGGGCAGCTATGCCGCGGGGAATAATTGATACCTTATGCACGGGGTCTACTTCCGGCAGGTATAAAGCCAGAAATGCATGCCCTGCTTCGTGCATTGCCACGATATCTTTCTCTTTTTTAGAAATAACCCGGCTCTTTCTTTCCGGGCCGGCAATAACCCTTTCAATTGCCGCTTCCAATTCCTCCTTGTTTACGGATTCTTTATTATTGCGCGCCGCCAGTAATGCGGCTTCGTTACAAAGATTCGCTAAATCCGCTCCCGAAAAACCGGGAGTCTGCCTTGCGATTGGCTTTAAATCAACGCTGCGGTCTAATTTGATTTTCCGGGTATGTACTTTTAAAATCGCTTCTCTGCCGACGATATCAGGACGGTCAACAATAATATGCCGGTCGAACCTGCCCGGCCTAAGCAGCGCCGGATCAAGCGTATCCGGACGGTTGGTTGCTGCAATAAGAATAAGCCCCTCGGTTGTATCAAAGCCGTCCATTTCAACCAGGAGTTGATTAAGCGTCTGCTCTCTTTCGTCATTCCCGCCGCCTATACCCGCAAAACGCAGGCGTCCTACAGCATCTATTTCGTCAATAAAGATAATTCCACCCTTGCCTGAAGTTTTTGCCGCACGCCTGCCTTGAGCAAAGAGGTCTCGTACGCGTGAAGCGCCAACGCCGACAAACATCTCGACAAAATCAGAACCGGAAATACTAAAGAAGGGAGCTCCTGCTTCTCCGGCAACCGCACGTGCAATCAGTGTTTTTCCGCATCCCGGAGGCCCAACCAATAAAACCCCTTTCGGTATTTTACCGCCTAGCCGCTGGAATCTCTTGGGGTCTTTTAGGAATTCAATCACCTCTTGTAATTCCACTTTTGCTTCATCTACCCCTGCTACGTCTTCAAAGGTAGCTTTTTTGTTGTCGGTTTGTATTACCGCTTTTGCCTTGCCAAAAGACATTATCTTATTGCCTAATTGCTCGCCGCGCGCAGCCATCATCCACCAGAAGAGGATTAAAAGCAGAATAGGGCCGAAATAAACAAGAATATTAGCCAGGAATGTCTTGGGCGACTTGACCTGAAAATTATCAATATTCTCACGTAAAAGGCGCAGTAATTCTTCGTCGTCATTAGGAATATTCAGGAAGAACCGTCCGTTATCGCTGTATTGGCCTTCGAGTAAATTCTCTGTTTTGGTTACGGAAACTATTCTTTCGGGATTATCCTTAATTACGCGGTAAAATTCACTATAGGTAATCTCCTGCGGTGCGCCTACGGGAGGAAACTTCATGTTACCTAGAAAATAGATTATAACGAAAACAACCAGAATCCAGACAAAAGAGAGCTGCCATTGTTTTTTTTGAGGTTTTTTAACGGGTTTATTTGCCAAAATTTTCTCCTTCTCTTATTTTATCAGTGCCTGCTTATTGATACCCTTCATTGGGCATTTAGAACTAAAAAGCAGGATAGTCAGAACGTAATATTATAAATCTAACTTCCTATAATTGCAAGAGGTTTTAGAAATTAAGCGTTTTAAATTTGCCTGCGGTAGATGCAGAGATTACTCTTTTTTTTAAGCACGCTGACCTTCTGAGGCAGGTCAACAATTGAATTTAGCCGGCGCAGAGAAATCAAATATTCTATTTCCCTGATATGCTGAAAAGCTAACCTGCGGGTTGAGCCTTTTACCTTGGCTATGGCTAACCTTAAAATTAACCTTTGCATTGAAGGATGTAGCCTCGAGAGCCTATTGATATTAAATTTAATTCCTTTAAGGGAGCGTCCCTGGATCTTTATTAAAAATGCCCTTTTCAGGCTCATAAATTCTTTACGCGCAGCCTGTTCTAGAAAATCATAATCACTAGCTATAACTTGCGCCGAATTCGCTAAAACCTCTTTTATATTCGGATTATAATTTTTAATTAAGAGCGGGAACAGGTTATTCCTGATGCGGTTGCGTAAATAAAGGCTACTTCTGTTGGTTGCATCAATCCGGGCATTAACCTTCTTTCTTTTTAAATAGGAATTAATGCTTTTCCGCGTTGTCTGAATCATTGGCCTGATTACTATGTGTTTGGCGATTTTACGCTTTGGTAATATTGAAGCAAGGCCCGATAAGCCAGAGCCCCTGATTAGGCGCATAAGTACTGTTTCTGCCTGGTCATCCTGATTATGCCCGAGAGCAATCTTAGCGGCTTTGACTCCTCTGGCTACCCTAAACAAAAATTTAAACCTTTCCTCACGGGCAAGTTCTTCGATCGAACTCTTTCCAGCGCTGCGGCGTAAATTAACGGCCATTGCGTAAAAAGGAATCTTCAGCTTACCAGCAAGTGCCTTAACAAATTTAGCGTCCTTATGGGAATCTTTCCTTATTCGATGATCCAGGTGGGCAATATAAAGCCTTAAGTTTAATTCTTTTCTCAGGGAATAGAGGATAAAAAGCAGGGCAAGCGAATCCGGGCCTCCGGAAACTCCGATTACTACCCTGTCATTCTTCTCCAAGAGATTATATTTTTTTACCGTCTCTCTTACGCTCTTTATCAGGGACATTCTTCTAGCGGTTTCTTTCCTCGGGTGAGTGAAATAAAAAGTGGCGGCGACTGGATTTCAAGCCGCCCTCATTCTTATATAGCGGCGCAGTCCCGAGTGGCTATTTATTTCTTGCAGCCACGAGGGAGAACCACCTATGTTGTCTCTCGCCCTTACCAGTAATCAGACTCAAAACGAAAAATGGTGGCGGGATCCCGCCT
>JAHJCI010000026.1 GCA_018813085.1 Candidatus Omnitrophota bacterium
CCTGTTAAAGGAAGGGTCTTATCACAAGGATAGACCTTCCTAATACCTGTTAAAGGAAGGGTCTTATCACAAGGATAGACCTTTCTAATACCTGTTAAAGGAAGGGTCTTATCGCGAAGCGATTTTCTTGTTGACCAGGCTAACAAAGCATGCTATTATTTATTGGATTGCATAATAATAACTTTTTATACAGAGGGAGGACATAAAATGGCTACAGGTTATTGCGTAAAATGCAAAAGCAGCAAAGAGATGAAAAATGAACAGAAGGTAACCATGAAAAACGGCCGCGAGGCATTGAAAGGCCAATGCACGTCTTGTGGAACCTCGATGTTTAGAATTCTCGGAAAGGCCAAATAGGGGGTTATAGAAGAAATCGAAGCAAAAGAATTAGCTATAAGTATTGCCCGCATCGCCAAAGAGAATAAGGCTCAAAAAATAATTGTGCTTGATTTACGGCGATTATCCGCTTTTTCCGACTTTTTTGTTATTATCAGCGGCACTTCCGGAAGGCACATAGCCGGCCTTGCGGATACAATAGAAGAAGGATTAAATAAAGAAAAGATAAACTCTCTTTTTCGCGGTTCGTCTTCCAAGAATCCGGAATCAGGCTGGATTGTATTAGACTACGCAAGCGTAGTCGTACACATATTCCAGAAACCGCAAAGAGAGTTTTATTCTTTAGAGCACCTCTGGCAAGAAGCCAAAAGGGTCAAGGTTCCTTCAGGCAAGAGAAGAAATGGAAAAAGACAATCTTTGCGAGGATCTCGTATCTCTAATAAAAGGTTATCTAAGAAACCTAAACTTAGATAACCAAACGCTGCCAGATATTTATTTAGAATTTCCCACCCAGAAAGAATACGGAGACCTTTCCTTAAACCTGCCTTTAAAACTAAGCAAGATATTAAAGAAGCCTCCGCGTCTCGTAGCAGATTCGATTATTTCCTATATTAACCAAGAAATAAAAGGCAAAGAGCTGGCAGATTACGTTAGTTCCATGCAAATCGCCGGAGGCGGCTTTGTTAATTTCTTTTTAGATAATAAGTATTTTCATCATATATTAAGGCAGATTATTTCTTCAGGGGAAAATTACGCAAGCAATCAATTATGCGGCAAGGGCAAGTTCCTGGTAGAGTTCCTCAGTGCTAATCCTACGGGCCCCTTGTCTGTTGCTCATGCCCGGCAGGCAGCAGTAGGGGATGTGCTTTGCAATATCCTGCAGTTCCTAGGAGTTAAATTAAAGCGCGAATATTACCTTAATGACGAGGGTAATCAGATTAACCTGCTGGGTGATTCTATCGCAGCCAGGTTAAAAGAGCTTAAGCAAGAAGCCTATACTTTGCCTGAAAACGGATATGAAGGAGAATACATTATTGAGATAGCAGAAGATTTAATCAAGAATAAATTAGAAGCCAAGGCAAAGAACCCTGCTTTTCTCTGTGATTACGCAGTGCGGTATATTTTAAAAATTATTAATCAGGAATTAAATGATTTCGGTATTAAATTTGATTCCTGGTATAGCCAGAGAGAGCTGACAAAATCAGGCAAGATCAAAAAAACCCTGGAAATATTGAAGGAAAAGGGGCTGCTTTATGAAAAAGACAAAGCGACCTGGTTTAAATCCAGCTTACTGGGAGACGACAAAGACAGGGTTTTAATAAAGACAGACGGTACATATACCTATATTACCCCGGATATTGCCTATCATAGGGATAAATATCAGCGGGGATTTAATTCTTTAATCAACCTTTGGGGCCCTGACCATCACGGATATATCGGCCGTATCAAGGCGGCGGTTCAGGCTTTGGGCGAGCCGGCAGATTCTTTAAATATAGTTATTGTTCAATTAGCTACTATCTATAAAGGCGGTGAGCCTCTGCCGATGTCTACCAGGCGAGGGCAGTATATAACATTAAGAGAAGTCCTTGATGAAGTAGGCCCTGATGCCAGCAGGTTTTTCTTCCTGATGCGCCGTAGCTCCGCTCATCTGGATTTTGATCTGGAATTAGCCAAGAAACAAACTCCGGAGAACCCGGTTTATTATGTACAGTATGCTCATGCCAGAATATGCAGTATCATGCGTAGCACTTTAGAGAAACCTTTAATTTCAGATTTAAGCCTTCTTGTTGAAGATGCAGAGATAAAGCTTATAAAGGTGCTATGGAAGTTTCCCCGTACCTTGGGAATGTGCTATAAAAATACAGACCCTTATTTCGTTACGGCCTATCTTCAAGAGCTTGCCGAGGCGTTGCATAAATTTTATGACCTTCACCGCGTTTTAGGAGATGATAAGAAGTTGACCCAGGCAAGGCTCGCCTTAATTTCTGCAGCAGGCTCTGTTTTGCGTCAAGGACTCGGTTTATTGGGAATTTCAACTCCTGAATCCATGTAAGTGAGGCCACCCCGCCAGAGGCGGGGTTTGCCCGAACTTACCCCGATAGCAAAACACTTCGTAGATTTCTGTGAAATCTACTCGTAGCTGTCGGGATTAAGGTTAAAATACCCCTCGCTTAAGCACTTGGAAATTTCTGGCGCTTCGCGCCTAAAATTTCCTGCGTAAGCTTCGGGATTAATTCGCACTTATCACTTAGCTTCATTTCATTCGCTAAGTGATGTGCTCATTAAATGATGAAATATATATGCAGCCTTGATATAGGTTCCAGTAAGATTGCTGCCTGTATCGGGTTTTTTAAAGGTAAATCTTTGGTTAAGTTATGGTGGGATTCTATAGCTGCCGCCGGAGTTAAGCAAGGCCTTATTCAGGATGCCCAGGCCTTAACGGATTGTATAGCAAGGCTATTGAAGAAACTGA
>JAHJCI010000027.1 GCA_018813085.1 Candidatus Omnitrophota bacterium
TATTTTTATCCGGCTTACTGCTTGGGTCCGGCCCTTGCCTTGCTACCTGCGGGCCTGTATTGATATCGTATGTTGCGGCAGTCAACAGGAATACAAAGGAAAATATTTTAGTATGGTTTATATTTTCTTTATCAAGGATTTTTACTTATTTGATTCTTGGCCTGGCAATTTTTCTTCTTGGAGAATTATTGGTAAGGCAAAATTTAGTAAATATTGCTCAATATATTTACATCGGGGCAGGAGCGATAATCGTTTTAATAGGGCTGGTAATAATTTTAAAGAATCACGCCATGCAGCACGGCCCTTGCCGTAATTTACTTGACAGGTTAATCAGTTACTCCTTTAAAATACACCCGTTTACCCTGGGTTTGATCATGGGAATGATGCCGTGTGCTCCCTTGCTGGCTGTTCTTTCCTATGTCGGTTTAATATCAACCAGCTGGCATGAGTGTATTTTTTATAGTGCTGTTTTCGGCCTAGCTACGCTTATTTCTCCGTTGATTTTATTAATCTTAGCAGCTGGTTTTATTAGTAGAATTTTACAAAATAAGCCAAAAATTTATCGAATACTGCGTATTTTCTGCGGTCTAATTATTATTCTGTTGGGCCTTGAGTTGTTTTTCCGCGGTTTAAGCAGGGTTACTATTTTCTAAAATGAACAGGGTATTTTGTCCAAAAGAGTGGTTTATCAAGGATTATGTAATAATCCTTGATCGCAAGCAAATTCATTATCTTTGCGACGTTCTAAGGATTAAGCTTAACGAAGATATTGTTGTTTTTGACGGTAGCGGCAATGAATACCGCTGCCTGAGTGAAGAATTATCAAAGAATAAGATTAAACTTTTGATAAAAGAGAAGGCTAAAATGAAAACTAAAAGAAAAATTATACTATCAATCGCCTGTGCTTTGCCTAAGCAAAAGGGGCGTTTTGACGATCTAATCGATAAACTTTCTCAGTTGGGAGTAGAGAGAATTATTCCTCTCTTTACCGAGAGGGTGATACTGCGATGGGACGCTAAGCAGAAAGATAAGCATCATCAGCGCTGGTGTAAGATTGCCAGGGCAGCGTGCAACCAGTCAGGAAGGACGGTTCTGCCGGTGATTGAGCCGGTTAAAAGCTTCACTGAACTGATAGCTGAGGCGGATTCTTATGACCTGAAATTAATACCCACTATTATTCAAAAAAAGCACAGCTTGCGGGATGCTTTATCTGGCCTCGAGCAGGCCAAGATGCTGGTAGCAATCGGCCCTGAAGGTGATTTCTGCGATAAAGAACTAGCCTTGGCAGAGAGGGCAGGTTTTAAGCCTGTTTCTTTAGGCGAGTTGGTTTTACGTGTTGATACTGCGGCCGTTTCTGTTGCGGCGTTTGTAAGATTAAATGAAAAGTAATATGAAAACAGTAAAGTTCTTTACTCTTGGTTGTAAAGTCAATCAATACGAAACACAAGCTATAAGGGAGCAATTTCAAAAAAACGGTTTCCGCGAATTAGAAGACGGTGAACCCGCAGATTTTTGCGTTATAAATACCTGTACAGTTACCCATAAGGCAGATCGTGATTCTTTCAGCCTGATGCGCCGTGCTCGCCGCCAGAATCCCGGAGCTAAGCTTATTGTTACTGGTTGCCTGGCGCAATTTGATGCGAATAAAGTGAAAAATATTTCCGGAGTTGATTTAGTCGTAAAAAACAAGGACAAGAACCGGATTGCTTCCTTATTGAATAATTCTATCAAGTATCGAGCATCAAGTATCGAGCATCAATCAGGGATTACTTATTTCAAGAATCATACCCGGGCATTTTTAAAGATTCAGGACGGTTGTAATTATCGATGCTCTTATTGTAAGGTACGGCTTGTCAGGGGCAGTTCGCGCAGCCGGAAATTATCTTTGCTGTTGAAAGAAGCAAGGTCCTTAATTCAAAGAGGCTATGCTGAGATAGTCCTTTGCGGCATAAGCCTGGGTTCTTACGGAAAGGATTTAATTCCTGCATCAAGCCTGGCCGGACTGATCAAGGAAATTGAGGGTATCGATGGGGTTTTCAGGCTCAGGCTTAGTTCAATTGAAGTAAGCGATATTAACGAAAAATTATTAGCTGTTTTCAAAGAGTCCCGCAGATTATGCCGGCACTTACATGTTCCTTTACAAAGTGCAGATAATGCAATACTCAGGAGCATGAAGCGTAGTTACACGGCTGATTACTATATGGAAACTGCGATGCGATTAAAGAAATCTTTGCCTGGTTTAAGCATTACCACAGATGTTATGGTCGGTTTTCCCGGAGAAAGCGAAGAAAATTTTAATAATACCGTCGAATTTATTAGAAAATTAAAACCTTTAAAGGTGCATATTTTTCCTTATTCAAGAAGAGAAAATACAGCGGCGTTCCTTTTAGATGGCGCTTTACCCAAAAAGGCGCTGAAGCTAAGGATTCAGAGGTTGCAGGAAGCGGCAAATTCAGCGCGACTGGCGTTTTGCAGGAGATTAACTTCCAAGGTTCTTTATGTCCTTATTGAGAGGCCGGTGGATGGCAGCAAATACTTATGGGAAGGGCTTAGCGGAAACTATATAAAAGTCAGGATAATGTCAAGGTCAAACTTAAAAAATCAGATAGTAAAAGTAAGTTTAAAGGAAATATACCAAGATTTCATCTTAGCCGAGGCAATCTGATTGCGCCTGCTTTTGAAAAAAAGGCATTCTGTTGAGTATTCCGGGAAAAGAAGGATTTTAGGCGGTTTATCGGGAAATTATTGTTTAAACGAAGCAGAAAGCCTTTGACATATATATAGTTAGAGAGTATAATTATTGATTGAGATTTTTGATTTTAGGTCAATTTTCAGAAATTGCCTAACTGTTTTTACTTAAGGTTTCAGTAAAACAGAATAGCAATTGCGAAAGGGGCATGGCAATGGCTCAGGAAAAAAAGAAAAATAACGTTGTAGAAGCTTCCAGCCGGGAAAAGGCTTTAGAATTGGCTTTGGCGCAGATTGAGAAGCAATTTGGTAAAGGCTCTATTATGAAGTTGGGCATGCATACAAAGGTAGAAGTAGATGCAATCCCGACGGGAGCGCTATCTTTAGATGTTGCTTTGGGTGTAGGGGGTTTACCAAGAGGCAGGGTAATCGAGATATACGGCCCGGAGGCCTCTGGAAAAACTACGCTTACATTGAGCACAATCAAAGAGGTACAGCTAAAAAAGGGAGTAGCCGCATTCATAGATGCGGAACATGCTTTTGATGCTACTTACGCCAAAAAGATGGGTCTTAATCTAGATGAGTTGTTAGTTTCGCAGCCAGATACCGGGGAACAGGCTTTAGAGATAGTTGAAACTTTAGTGCGTTCCAATGCCGTAGATTTGATTGTTATTGATTCGGTGGCTGCCCTTACTCCCAGAGCAGAAATAGAGGGAGATATGGGTGATACGCATATCGGTTTACAGGCAAGATTGATGTCGCAAGCTCTAAGGAAATTAACCGGAGCGATAAGTAAATCGCGCACATGCGTAGTATTCATAAATCAGATACGTATGAAGATCGGGGTGATGTTCGGCAATCCTGAGACTACTCCGGGAGGCAGGGCTTTGAAGTTTTATTCTTCAATCAGGCTGGACTTAAGAAAGATAGGGTGGATTAAACAGGGTGACTCCGTTATAGGCAGCCGCGTAAGGGCCAGGGTAGTAAAGAATAAGGTTGCTCCGCCTTTTAAGGAGACTGAATTTGTAATTTTGCACGACCGGGGCATAGCCAAAACCCACAATATCGTCGATACTGCCACAGAACAGGAGATAATTAATAAATCAGGTACATGGTATACATTTCAGGAAGAAAAACTCGGGCAAGGCATGGAACAGGCGGTTAGCTATTTGATAGAGAAGCCGCAATTACAACAGAAGATCGAGAAGCTGGTAAGAGATAAAATATCGATTTAGGAGGGGATGTTATGAAAACTAAATCCTTTTTTGTGAGCAGTTCCATATTAATCGGATTAATAGTAGGCCTGGTAATTGCTGCGCGTTTTGATTTTTCACCTCCGGCAGATACTAAGAGCCTTACGGCTGAGAAAGTAAGTTCTGATAATTTTCAGGATGCAGTGGTTAATGTCGCTGATACCACAGGTAAAGCCGTTGTATCTATAAGTACGGAATACGTTCAGCGCCTGGAAGGCGCAGACCCCAGGTATTATTTTAGAGGAAAAGGCACTCCTTTTGAGGATTTTTTCGGAGGCGATGATTTATTTCAGAGGTTCTTTGATGACTTTTTTGGCGAAGGAATGCCGCAGA
>JAHJCI010000028.1 GCA_018813085.1 Candidatus Omnitrophota bacterium
GGATTTCCTATATTTTAACCCCTCAGGGGTTTAAGGAAAAGGCAGACCTTACCCTGCATTTCTTAAAAAGGAAACAGGAAGAATACGAAAGCTTAAGGAAAATGCTGGGATAGGGCTAATATTAAGATGGATCACTTAGATAGATTAGAGAATCAGAGCATTTTTATTATCAGGGAAGCATATAGCCAGTTCCGTAATATAGCTATGCTTTGGTCTATAGGCAAGGATTCTACTACCTTAGTCTGGTTGATGAGAAAGGCTTTCTTCGGCAGGATTCCTTTTCCCGTAGTACATCTTGATACAGGCTTCAAATTCCAGGAAATATATTCATTCAGGGAAAAATACGCAAAGGAATGGAATTTAAACCTTATTGTTGCAAAGAATCAGCAAGCAATAGATAAGGGCATTAATCCCGATGGCGGGAAGTTCGAGTGCTGTAATGAATTAAAGACTAATACGCTAAAAAGGGTTATTACTGATTACGGCTTCAGGGCGTTATGCCTTGCGATCAGAAGGGATGAACACGGCATCAGGGCAAAAGAGAGGGTTTTTAGCCCCAGGGACGGAAATTTTCAGTGGGACTATCTTCATCAGCCTGCGGAGCTTTGGGACCAATATAAAACAAAAGCCAAAGACCAGGAGCATTTAAGGATTCATCCTCTTTTAGGTTGGCGCGAAATTGACATTTGGGAATACATAAAAAGGGAAAATATCCCGCTAGTGCCTTTGTATTTTGCCAAGCAGGGCAAGCGCTACCGGAGTATTGGTTTTCAAACCTGTTGCAGTCCCATGGATTCCTGCGCCGATAGCATAGATAAAATAATAGAGGAATTAAAGACCTCCAGGGTATCTGAAAGGAGCGGCCGTAGCCAGGATAAGGAGTCGGCTTATATGATGCAGAAACTCAGGTCATTGGGGTACATGTGATAAATAGGGCAATATGATTGAAGTATCATTAGGTATAATTATCTTCATAATAATAGTAGCCTTTTTATGCGAATATATAGATTCGACTTTAGGCATGGGTTACGGAACTATTTTAACCCCGGTTCTTTTAATCCTCGGCTTTAAGCCTCTGGAAGTAGTCCCGGTTGTCTTACTTTCAGAGTTAATTACCGGTTTTTCTGCCGCCTTTTTTCATCATCAGGAAGGCAACGTAAATCTTAAACCGAATACTGTAAAATTTAAAACCATTATTGATAATTTCAAGTCCTTCGGGATTATCAAAAGCTTCAAAGAATATTTTCCTTTAGATTTAAAAGTAGCGCTGGTACTGGCCGCCTGCAGCATACTGGGAACAGTCGTTGCTGTTTTTATTGCGTTGAATATTTCTAAATTCTGGCTGCAGGCATATATTGGTTCGTTAGTCCTCCTGATGGGAGTGATAATTATTTTTAATTTAAATAAGAAGTATAATTTTTCCTGGAGAAAGGTTACTGCTTTAGGGTTAATCGCATCGTTTAATAAAGGCATAAGCGGCGGGGGTTATGGGCCTTTGATCACGGGCGGCCAGATTTTAGTCGGCGTTGAAAGTAAGAGCGCCATAGGAATCACTTCTCTGGCTGAGGGCTTGACTTGCGCAGTAGGCGTAATCACTTATATATCGGCAAGCCAGTCTTCTATTAGTTGGAAATTAGCTCCTTACGTAATCCTGGGTGCAATTTTATCCGTTCCCTTTTCGGCAAAAAGCCTGAAGATCATAGATGCAAGAAAATTAAAATTAGCAATCGCGCTTCTTACTATCTTTCTGGGAATTTTTACTCTTGTAAAACTTTATAAATTTTAACCGCGCTGAATGAATATGGATACTCATAAGTTTGTGATTGTCGGGCATGTTGACCATGGTAAATCTACTCTAATCGGCAGGCTGCTTTATGATACCGGTTCTTTGCCTGCCGGAAAAATCGAAGAGGTTAGAGCAGCCTCAAATGCCTTAGGCAGCCAGACGGAATTTGCTTATCTTTTAGACAGCCTGGAGGAGGAGCGCCGCGGAGGAATTACTATTGATACTACCCAGGTATTTTTTAAGACCAAGAAGAGGCAGTATATTATTATAGATGCTCCCGGGCACGTGGAATTCATGAAGAACATGATTACAGGCGCTTCTCAGGCTGAGTCAGCAGTATTGATTATTGACGTGCACGCGGGAGTAGAGGAGCAGACCAGGCGGCATGCTTATGTTTTGTCTTTGCTTGGCCTGGATGAAATCATCGTAGTTATAAATAAGATGGATTTGGTGAATTTCGATAAAAAAAACTTTGATAAGGTTAAGGCGCAAATAGAGGATTTTCTCAGCTCTTTGAACATCAAACCGGTTTCCTGCATTCCTATTTCTGCGATAAACGGAGATAATGTGGCCTGGAAATCGCCAAATCTTAATTGGTATGACGGCCCCAGCTTATTGAGCGCATTTGATTGCCTTCAGGATAAAGAGACTGCCGAAAATAAGCCCCTGATATTCCCGGTACAGGATATTTATGAAATCCAAGATAAGCGCATTGCCGTAGGCAGGTTAGAGGCAGGGTTAATCCAGCAAGGAGATAAAATTCAAATTTTGCCCGGAGGCTATGAGGATAGTATAGCGACTATTGAAAAATATCTGCATAGCGATGTAGATAAAAGCTTCCCCGGGGAAAGTATCGGCATTACAACTGCCGGCTCAACCTCTTTGAGCCGGGGGGATGTAATTTGTCAGGCGAATAGCCAGCCTCACTTGGCCGACAGGTTTAAAGCCAC
>JAHJCI010000029.1 GCA_018813085.1 Candidatus Omnitrophota bacterium
ATTTTTGATATTTGGTTTTTGATTTTTTTAAGCGCTTCCATTGTCTCGCGCAAAAGCCGGCAATAAAGGTCAAAACCAACTGCGCTAATGTATCCGTGCTGCTCGGTACCCAGCAGGTTACCGGCTCCGCGGATCTCTAAATCCTCTAAGGCAATCCTGAATCCGGATCCCAGTTCCGAATACTCCTGTAAAGCAACCAGCCTCTTTTCTGCCTCAGTGCTTAGAACGCCCTTGTTTGGCAGGAGAAAATATGCAAAGGCAGGCCTGTTAAACCTGCCAACCCTGCCGCGAAGCTGGTGTAAATCAGCCAGGCCAAAGCTATCGGCATTATCCACGATAAGCGTATTGGCATTAGGTATATCTAATCCTGACTCTATAATTGCGGTTGAAATAAGCAGGTCTATCTTTGAATTCAGGAATTGCATCATCGTTGCCTCTATCAAAGAAGAAGGCATCTTGCCGTGAATCACTCCTATCCTTATGTTTCCCAGGTCCAGCCTGGATAATCTCTGCCTTACTTTTTCAATATCCAGAATCCTGTTATGCACGAAATAAACCTGCCCACGGCGCTTCAATTCATGCAATATAGCCTGACGTATTAAATCCCGGTCATATTTTAACACAAAGGTTTTAATCGGCAAACGATTTTCTGGCGGCGTATCTATTGCGGAAATATCCTTCAATTGCATCAAGCCCATATATAAAGTCCTTGGTATGGGGGTAGCGGTAAGAGTGAGTATCTCACAGTTAAGGCGAAGATGTTTAAGGTATTCCTTGCTTTTGACTCCGAACCTTTGCTCCTCGTCAATAATAACCAGTCCCAACTGCTTAAACTTTACAGCCCCAGAGAGAAGCCGGTGAGTGCCGATAATTATATCTACCTTGCCAATGGCTAAATCATTAATTATGCTCCTTTGGCGGCTTTGTTTAACCAGGCGGGAAAGCATTTCTACCCGGATAGGAAACTCCTCGACCCTCTTTTTGAAATTCTGAAAATGCTGCTCAGCCAGTATTGTAGTAGGGACCAGGAAAGCCACCTGTTTGTTATTCATAACGCATTTATAAGCGGCGCGCATAGCTACTTCGGTTTTGCCGTAACCAACGTCTCCGCATAAAAGCCTATCCATAGGCCTTACGGACTCCATATCATCTTTGACCTCATTCCATGCCTTAACCTGCCCCGGGGTTTCTTGAAAAACAAAACCGGACTCAAACTCCTTCTGCCAAGTGGTATCTTTAGAATACCTGAAGCCGACCCTGGCCTTACGCATTGCCTCCGTAGATAATAACTCCCAGGACAACTGCTCAATCCCCTTCCTTACCTTCCCTTTAGTACGTATCCATTCCTTACTGCCCAGCTTGTTTAGCTTCGGGCGGCGCAGTCCGAATGCGCTATACTTCTGAACCAAATGAACCTGCTCCAGGGGAACAAATAATTTTTCCCCGCCCTGATATTCGATTACCAAATGCTCCTGGCACTTTCCGGCTACTTTTATCTTGTCTAATCCTAGGAATCTTCCGATGCCGTAGCGGTTATGTACCAGTAAATCATTGAATTTAATATCTAAAAAATTTTTAAACGGGAGGTCCTCTTTAAAATGCAGCAGCTGCGTACGGGTAGCTTTGGAGGTTGAAAGGATAATTACTACGGTATGGTCCCAAAAACTTTTAGCGCTAGGTAAATCAATGCTGCGCAAGGAAAGTATTTTGTCAAATTCCCATTCAATGCGCAGCGGTAACTCAAAAGTAAGCGGCCAGATATCGATTATGCCTGCGCGACGGCTAAATTCACCTTCGCGGGTTATCTCTTCCTGGCGGTTATACCCGAAATCCAGCAAAAGCGGCAATAGCTCTTCCATGCTTATCAGCTGGCCTTTGTATAATTTTAAGGAAGGAAACATTATCTGCTGGAAAACGACTTTATCCAGTTGCTCAAGATGAGAACCAAAGGCGAAACTATGAAAATCGTAGAATAAGTGCCGGCAATGAAACCGACTAAGAGCGCAAAAGCAAAATTACTTAAAATCTGACCGCCCCATAAAAACAGCGTAAGCACGACCAGAATAGTGGTAAAGGTTGTGACTAATGTCCTGCTCAGGGTTTGATTAATACTTAAGTTGATTAACTCCTTGAGCTTTAATTTCGGAAAAAGTTTATAATTTTCTCTCAGGCGGTCGTAAATTACGATTGTGTCGTTAATAGAATAACCGGCGATACTCAAAATTGCGGTTATGGTGATTAAATCTATCTGCCTGCCTGTTAAGCCCATAAACCCTAAAGTAATCAAGCAGTCATGAAAAAGCGCTATAATACCGGCAAACGCAAAATCAAGGTGTTTAAACCTGATGGCGACATAAAAGAGTATCCCCACA
>JAHJCI010000001.1 GCA_018813085.1 Candidatus Omnitrophota bacterium
ACCATCACGAGCGCTGGGACGGTAAAGGCTATCCCAAGGGGCTGAAAGGCGAAGATATCCCTATCGGTGCAAGGATTGTTGCGATTTCAGACGTATATCAGGCCTTAACTTCCGACCGCCCTTACCGCAAAGCATTACTCAAGAAAGAAGCTATTAAAATCATCAAGCAGGGCTCCGGTTCCCAGTTTGACACAAAGATTGTCGATGCGTTTCTAGAAATCGTACATCGCAATAAGCCCGCAGGTTTGAATTCAAATCACTCTTAACCTTTCCATAATACCTCTGAATCCCCCCAATTTTTTCTTTACAGGGTTATTTAATAAGAGTAGTATAGTTATCCAAGAAAACTCATAAATTAGGCATGCTTACAAAGGAGCAGAAATGTTCAACCTTGCGGATATGGCCAAGTTGACAAACCAGGCCAGCAAGATGCAAAGGCAGCAGGAACAAAAGCAGGAAGAGCAGATTAACCTCTTGAAGCATATATCAGTTACGCTTGAGGAAATATTAGCTGAATTAAGGAATAAAAAGCAGTTATCAGAGGGATAATTATGGATAATATGCTGGATCTTATTAAACAGCGGCGCTCTATAAGGCAATATAAAAAGCAAATACCCGGGGATTCTGAAATAGAGAAAATACTGGAGGCCGCAAGATGGGCGCCTTCGGGATTGAATAATCAGCCCTGGAGATTTTTGGTAATTAAAGATAAAGAGAAAAAAGATAAACTGGCGAATTTTACCAAGTACGGGGAAATAATTACAGATACGCCTGGAGTGATAATAATTTGTATGGATATAGCCGATTCTTATAACAGGGATAAAGATTTGATGTCCATCGGTGCGTGTATTCAGAATATCTGCCTCCAAGCTCATTCCATGGGCCTGGGGACATGCTGGTTAGGAGAGATACTTAACAGAAAAGAAGATGTTCATAAATATTTGAATCTGGATAAAGACCTTGAGCTGATGGCAGTGGTTGCGCTTGGTTTTTCAAATGAGAATATTACAAAGGGATGCAGAAAGTCCTTAAGGCAGTTGCTGATAAAGTAGATCCCTATATTATTACAGGTATGAATAGGCTGTTAGGGAAGGGAGCAAGTTATAATGGTTAGCTTTGAGGATTTTAAAAAACTGGATATCAGGGTAGCTAAAGTATTGGAGGCAAGGGACCATCCCAATGCAGATAAGTTATTGCTCTTGAAGATAAACGCGGGTGGCAGAGAGAAGCAGATTGTCGCCGGGATAAAGAAGTTCTATCAAAAAGAAGAATTAACAGGGAAGCAAATTGTAATTATCGATAATCTTGCGCCGGCTACCATTAGGGGGGAAGTTTCAGAGGGCATGCTTCTTGCGGCGCAGAGCGATGAGATGATTTCTGTGCTGGTTCCGGATAAAGAGATTAAAGATGGCTCTCAAGTAAAATAAAGAATAATACCTCTTTTAGCCGGTTAGGCTTTATCTAATTGATATTAATTTATAATTTGCTATAATAGCTTGAAAGGAGCAAAGATGAACAAAAAAAAGATATTACGGACTTTAGCCATAGAGGACGACCCTTTTTCCGTAGCAGTACTTGAGCATTACGGAAACAGATTAAAGGACTTTACGCTTGAGATTAATCATACCGTTAACCTTGAAGAATCTTTGATGTTTCTGGATCAACACCCTACCATTGAGCTTATTTTTCTGGATTATCGCGTTCATAGTAAACTCACCGGGCTTGAAATGCTTCAGCATATCAGGGCCAAGGGGATTAATGTGACGGTAATAGTGATTACGGCAAGCGGGAATGAAGAAGTAGCGGTAATTATGCTTAAGGCCGGGGCAAGTGACTATCTGGTAAAGGGGCATTTAAGCGTCGAAGTCCTGGAAAGGTCAATAAGGGAAGCCTTAGAGCAGCAGGTGATCTTAAAGGATGTTGTAGGTCATGATTCGATGCTGAAGGATATGGCTATAAAAGCATCCTTGAGCGGTGTATGCATGACAGACCTGGAAGGGAAGATAAAATATATTAATCCTTCGTTTGTTTCGATGTGGGGCTATGAGGCCCAAGAGGATGTCTTAGGCAAGTCAATCAAGGATTTTTTATTTCATCCCGCAAAATTCGATGTGATTATCGAAGTCTTAAAGGAAAAAAGAAGCAAGATGGATGAAATTGTCGGAAAAAAGAAGGACGGTTCTGAATTTTACATCCAAGCACTGTTTTCTTTGGTCGACTTTAAAGATGAGCAGCCTCAGGAGGTAATGGCTTCTTTTATAGATATTTCGAAAATGAAGGATTCGGAGAAAAAGAAAGAAGCTCTTTACAGGGGGATAATGGAGGTTTTTGCCTTAAGGGCTGAGGAAGTGGGAAACGCAGAGACCGCCGGGCATGTCCACAGGATAGCGGCTTATACGCAATTCATTGCCAAGGAATTAAAGAATATAGACCCCTTCAAAGATTATATTGATGAGAAGTATGTTAATGACGTAAGCTATGCCAGCATGCTTCATGACGTAGGGAAATGGAGAACCCCTAATGAGATTTTACTTAAGCCTACTGAGTTAAGCGAAGCAGAATGGCAGATAATAAAACAGCACCCCAAGTTAGGCATAGAGATGCTCAGCCCTCTCTTAAAGAATAAGGGCAGTAACCAGTATTTGAAGCTGGTTGAAAGCATTGTCTTGTTCCATCATGAAAGATGGGATGGTAGCGGATATCCAGAGGGCCTGAAGGGAGAAGAAATACCGCTTTCAGCGAGGATTGTTGCTATATCCGACGTATATGATGCCTTAACCTCAGAGCGTTCATACAGGAAAGCCCTCCCCCATGAAGAAGCATCGGCAATCATGAAAAAGGAAGAACATGGATTTGACCCCCGCATTTGGAAAATATTCATAGATAACTCGCAGGAATTCAAAAGAATTAAGGATAAATTTTAAAAATCACTATCCTGTCATAATTCAATCTTACTAAAGAACATATCGGCGTTTACCCCTTCCGCTTACAATAGTATTTAAAATGATGGAAAATCTATTTTTAAGTATTGAGAAGCTTTTAAAAGGTAAATGCGCGATTGTCGGCATAGGTAGCGAGATTAAAGGGGATGATGGGGTCGGTTCTATATTGATTTCTCGCCTGAAGGGAAAGACGAGCGCCAAGCTTTTTGATTGTGCAGAAGTACCGGAGAATTATATCCAGCCGATTATAAAAGTTAGGCCTGATTCGATTCTTATCGTAGATGCCTGCGATTGGGCAGGTTCCCCGGGAGAGCTAAAATTAGTAAAAAATGAGGAACTTGAGCAGTTTGGTTTTTCTACGCACAATGCTTCATTGGCGCTCTTTTGTGGTTATTTAAAACAGGAGCTTCCCAATTTAAGCATCATAATTCTCGGAATACAAATTAAGGGTACGGGCCTAATGCAGCCGCTTAGTTGTGAAGTCAAGGCTACGCTTGAAAGGTTAGTTGAATTCTTTATGAGGTTTCAGGAATAATTATACCAGAGACCTCTGATTACACAGATTTTTAAAAGATTACGTAGATTTTATGACGGCGAACTAATCCGTATAATCTAATTTAATCTGCGTAATTAAGGCATTGCTTATCGTTATAGGTTTTAGAAATCTCTAATATTTAAGTTTGAGATGTTTATTTTCTATGATAAAATAGCAAACTGGTTTTGAAAAGAAAGGAGAGAGAAGCTATGGATTGGAATAAAATCCGCGATAAGATAACAAACTGGTTTTGAAAAGAAAGGAGAGA
>JAHJCI010000030.1 GCA_018813085.1 Candidatus Omnitrophota bacterium
CGGGAAACTCTTTTGCGAAAAAACTGGTTCGCGTAGAGCCGGATAAATCCGCATCCAGCACTACGATATCTTTATTATTCTTTCCTAATTCAACCAGTGTTTTACCGTAAACGTCGCGTTGGTATAAAGATTCCATTTTTCTTAAATTATTTTTCCTAAAATTGTTAATTATTCAAGTTCCTTAAGCGCTATTTTCGTCTCTTCGGCATTCGGGGCCCTTCCGTGAAAGTCAACTACGTTTTCCATAAAAGAAACTCCCTTGCCCTTTATGGTTGAGGCGATAATAATTGTAGGACGGCTATTCTTATTTCTTGCTTCCTCGTAAGCGCAAAGAATCTCTTCTATGTTATGCCCGTCTATCTCAATAACGTGCCAGCCAAAGGCGCGCCATTTATCGGACAAAGGAGCCAGACTCATAATCTCCTCGATCTTGCCGTCAATCTGAAAGCGGTTATTGTCCAGGATGGCGCAAAGATTATTGCATTTATAGTGAGCTGCGGCCATAGCTGCTTCCCATATATTGCCCTCCTGTATCTCACCATCACCCATGAGCACATAAACGCGGTAATCCCTCTTATCTATTTTTCCCGCAAGGCTCATTCCCAACCCCACGGAAAGCCCCTGCCCCAGGGAACCGCTGGCAACCTCTACTCCCGGAGTACGCCGGTCAGGATGCCCCTGAAGCATAGAGCCCAACTTTCTTAATTTGCCTAATTCCTCAACTGAAAAATATCCTGCCTTCGCTAATACCGCATACCAAAGCGGACAACAATGGCCTTTGGACATATGGAAACGGTCGCGTCCCGGCCAATCGGGTTTGGCAGGATTATACCTAAGTAACGGCTCCCCGTCAGGGTAGCTTCCGAAATAAAGACAAACAACTAAATCAGTAGCAGAAAGGCTGCCTCCCGGATGGCCTGAGCCGGCAGAAAACAACATTTTAATAATAGAACGCCTGATCTCTTTGGCTGTATTTTCTAACTTTTTTATCTGTTCTTTCGAATGCTTCATATGCAGGTCAAATTTCCTTTTCTCTTCAAGAACCCCCTCCTCCCTGAAGGGCTTCTTTATGTTTCTGAATCTTCTCTTTGAGGGCTGAATTATTCTCCGGCTTAATCTGGAGTGATTTCTCCCAGTTTTCTATTGCCTTGTTAATGATGCCTTCCTTAAAGTAGGCATCGCCTAAATGCTCAAAGATCACCGGATCAAGCAAAAACTGCACTGCCTCTTCCAAGCCCTGAATTGCCTCCTGATTTCTTCCCTGCTTATAATAAGTCCAGGCTAAACTATCAAGATAGGCTCCGTTGTGAGGCTCATATTGCAAGGCCTTCTCAAGCATACTCTCGGCTTCCCCTAAATTAAGAGATTCCTCGGCGTAGAGATAACCTAAAGAATTCAACGCATCGGGATATTCAGGATTCAATTCTAGCGCTGTTTTAAAGTTATTAATTGCCTCCTGCCTTCTTCCTTCTTCTTCGTCAATCATCCCCAGATAAAAATATACCTCCGCATCATCCGCGCTGAGGTTCAGCATAAATTCATAAGTCTTCCTGGCCTCAGCAAGCCTTTTTTGCTGAAGATAAATCTGCCCTAAGCTTTTATGTATTCGGATATTTTGAGGATCACTGGCAAGAGCCCCGCGTAAGGCTGACTCATATTCATCGGCTGCCTCATCTATTTTCCCCTGGAGAGAATAGATTAAGGCAAGGATCGTATGCGATTCGATAGTAATGGGTTCAGGTCGCGAGGCTTCGTCGGCAGAAGCTAAAGATATTACTCGCTTTAATTCTGGAATTGCTTTATCCAGCTTATTCTGTTTTATTAAGGCTGCTGCTAAGTTAAGGCGCAGCTGCGGGCTGAATGGGTCTTCATCTATAGCTGCCTTATATTCATTAACTGCCTCATTGAGCCTGTCCAAGCGTTCAAAAACTTCCGCCAGAATATAATGCGAAAGCGCCTTGGCTGCTATTTCTTCCTTTGCCTGTACTCCAACGGTACTAAATAAATTCAAACCTTTTTTTAAAGGACTGAATAAGCAAACTAGGAACAAAAAAGATAATAATAGAATTATACGCCGCATCGTAGGAGTTATGCCCAGTCTCTCTTCTTGAGGTGTCTTAATTTACGGCGCATTTTCTTTCGTTTATGCGTTCGAATCTTCCTTAACTTTCTCTTTCTACCGCAAGGCACGTTCAGCCCCCTTAAGTCGTGAAAAATCAAATATCAAAAATCAAAAATAAAGATTAAAAATCAAAGATTTTAAAACATTTTAATATTTGACTTTTGATATTTGAGCTATTTTAACCTAAGGGGGCTGAACGTGCCTTGCGGTAGAAAGAGA
>JAHJCI010000031.1 GCA_018813085.1 Candidatus Omnitrophota bacterium
AGCTAGAATAAGTGCCTTCATATCAGCGTTAGAGCGTTAAATTACCGCAAAATGCGCAAAGAAATTTTTACGATTTTACGGCGCTTGTAATCATCTATCTTTTCGCGATAACAAAAATATCTTCGTATTCATAATCCAGGCCCCGGTTAAGAAAATCCAACTTATCTATATCTTCCTTGATAAGATTGTACATAGGAGAGCTATCGCTAAGCCCGAATTTTTTAATCTGCTTTACCGGTTGAGCGAAACTTATATCGGCTGCCTCTTTATAGTGGGAATTATGAATAATGCCCATATTAATCCCCAGCCTTGGGCTGATTAATTCTTCCTGGGATTTAGTTATAAAATAAGCGGCACCGCCTGCCTTCTTGTATAATTCGTAACTGGATTCAAAGCGCCTGCTCACCCAGTTGGCAGTAACTAAATAATGCTTACAGGGATTTATCAATATATGCCCGAATCCCGGAGGGATAACAATTTTTTCCCCGGCAATTGCCTCGACAACAATAACCTCTTCGATAACGCGGTAATCCTGGGCATTGGGTTTCTGCAACATGCAAAGGCACTCCCCGGAAACAACCTCATATAATTCGCCGAAATCCCCGGGGTGATAATGCCCGGCGGTTTTCATAAACTCCCTGCCTAGGCAAAAAGGTTTAATCATCGTAACGTCGTAGCGAAGCTGGCGGCTTTCCAAGGCATTCTGATCAAGAAAGTTATGTACACCCCTGTACATGTAATATAATTCCTGCGGCTCGCGGATATCTTTATCCAATAAAACCGCCTGCATTTGGCCAATAGTCCTTATTGAAACCGGAGAAGAAACCATCCCATTGCCAAAAACTAATTCCGGCTTGTCTAAGTCTAACTTTAAACTAAAGCCTGATTTTTCTTTTAAATCAATAATCATTGCTTTTAATTTTATTTTAGCAGTTCGCGCAGCCTATTCTGGCTGTATAGTTCTACCTCTTTGCCCGTAGACAAAGTTAAAGCTTGATGAGCAATCTGCCTGGCTTCTTCCATAGTCACCGAACGGATTATATATTTTATCTGCGGGATGGCTAAAGAAGGCACGCTGAACACATCAAGCCCCATCCCCAGAAGAATCAATATCATAATCTCATCTCCTGCCATTTCCCCGCACATTGCTACTTCGATATTATTATCGTGGCCTGCTTCTATTACATTCTTTATCATCCTGAGGACCGCAGGATGCGTCGGCTCATATAAATAGGCAACCTTCTCATTAGCGCGGTCAACAGCCAAAGAATACTGTATAAGGTCATTAGTGCCGATACTAAAGAAATCGGATTTCCTTGCCAGGAGGTCGGCAGTTAATGCCGCAGAGGGCAGCTCAATCATCGTACCTACTTTAATATCTTTGTTAAAAGGGATGTCCTCGGCGTTTAATTCATTTTTGCAGTCTTCTAGAATCTTATTCGCCTGTTCCAACTCTCCGATCCCGGAAATCATCGGATACATCAGCCTCAATTGTCCAAAAACCGAAGCCCTTAATATAGCGCGCAGCTGTACCTTAAAGATATCCGGGCGCGCCAGACAGAACCTTATCGCCCGCCAACCGAGAAAAGATGTCATTTCGCGCGGTATTTCTAACTGGGAAATAAATTTATCTCCCCCCAAATCTAATGTGCGGATAGTTACCGGGTGAGGAGAAAAAGACTCTGCAACGGAACTGTAAGCCACGAATTGCTCTTCCTCCGAAGGCAGGTCTTTCCTGTTCATATAAAAATACTCTGTGCGGTAAAGGCCAATCCCCTCGGCTCCGTGTAATTTGACCGAAGGAATTTCTTCGGGCAGTTCAATATTGGCAAGAATAGTTACCTTATAATTATCCGGCGTCAGGGCAGGCAGGTCTTTTACCAGCGAGAATTTCTGCGTAATTCCCTTAAGCTTATCTTCTTCCTGATGATAGGAATTCAGCATAGCCTCGTCCGGATTAACAATCACGAGGCCCAGGGAACCGTCAACAATCAATAGGTCGTCGTTTTTAATCATTTCCGTTGCCTGGCGAAGGCCCACAACAGCCGGTATTTCTATCGATTTAGCCATAATTGCGGTGTGAGAAGTTTTACCGCCTACATCGGTGACAAAACCGCAGATATTCTCTTTATGCATAATTGCCGTTTCGGAAGGAGAAAGGTCATGTGCAACCAGAATAACCCTCTTCTCTAAATTAGCCAGGAGATTCCCCCTGCCTTCCTTGCCTAACAAATGGCGCAGTATGCGCTTGCCAACATCATTAATGTCGCTAACGCGCTCCCTGAGATAATCATCCTCGATCCTAGAGAATACGGCGATATATTTCTTCAATACTTCCTGAAAAATATAGGCAACAGTCAGGTTTTCCGTCTTAAGCCGCGAAATAACTTCCTCGATCAGCATGCGGTCCTCTAAGACCAAAAGATGCGCTTCAAAAATCTGTGCCGAATCTTTGCCCATATCCTCAGAGATCCTTTTCTGCAAATCGAGAATCTCATGGCGGGTTTTGATAAGCGCTTCTTCAAAAAGCTGAATCTGCATGGGTATTTCTGCCTCGGATATTTTTTGTTTGCGTATTATCCATTCCTCGCGCCTTAATTTAAACGCCGGACCGATGATAATACCGGGAGAAGCAGCAATACCTTCAAGTCTTAATATTTCACTCATCTTCGCTTAGTAGCCTCTCAAGTTCCGCTAATGCTTTCTCGGCATCCTGTCCGTGGGCTTCAATTACAATAGAACTGCCCAGTTCTGCTCCCAACATCAGGATACCCATAATCGATTTACCATTAACCCTTTCGTTATCCTTCTCCACTGTTATTCGGGAATCAAATTTATTTGCGGTCTGCACAAACAAAGCCGCTGGCCGCGCATGTAAACCGAGCTTATTCTTAACTGTTACATTTTTTCTTATTTTCTTCATTTTCCTTTTATTCTCGAATCTTAAAAACAACTTAAAACCAAGTTATAGCTTACTGGCGCTGATCCGGAGACGATTAATCCCGGTTTTTTCGTTAAATTTCCTCGATTAAACCAAGGATGATGCGGGTCAGTTTAATCGAGTCATGCCTGATGTAATTATCTACGCTAGTAATAAGGTTATCTTCTATCGGGCGGTATCCCATATTGCGTATCTTGCGAATATCCGGTACGATGAGATACGCGCCTTCCTGCTTATAGCGCTGCTTTAGTTCTTCCGAAACGCTGCCTGAATTCAAAAGGCAATAATCAACAATCTTAGGATGAGTATGCTGGATTAACGCCTTTAAGTGGTCAGAGGCTGTAAAACCGTCGGTTTCCCCCACCTGAGTCATTATATTACAGACATAAATCTTAATTGCATCCGAGGCCACTATGGCATCGCAGATCTCTTTAACCAATAAGTTAGGGATTATGCTTGTATAAAGACTGCCCGGCCCGAAAACTATAATTTGTGCTTTTTGGATTGCCCAAATCGCCTCTTCGGTAGCCTGTGAACCCTCGGGCTTAAGCCAAACGCGCTTGATCGGTTTCTTCACCTTTGGGATATTGGCTTCCCCCTCGGTGATGCTGCCGTCCTGATATTCTGCTGCCAGTAATACTTTATTTAAAGTAGAAGGTATTACCTGCCCGCGTATAGCCAGGACCTTGCTTGATTCCTTAATAGCCTTATCAAAATCTCCTGTTACCTGAGTCATAACTGTAATAAAAAGATTCCCGAAGTTATGGCCTGAAAATTCCGAAGATGAATCAAATCGGAATTGGAATAAATCGCGCATCAAAACAGGTGCATCAGCAAGCGCAACCAGGCAGTTGCGCGTATCTCCGGGAGGCAAAATATCAAACTGCTGACGCAGCCTTCCCGAGGACCCGCCGTCATCGGCTACAGTAACTATAGCGCTGATATTAGAGGTATATTCCCTTAATCCCTCCAGGAGTATCGGCAAGCCCGTTCCTCCTCCGATGGTTACGATATTAGGGCCTCTCTCTAATTGGCGGCGCCGATAGATTATATCCGCGTAGCCTCTCCTTTTTCCTAATTCCGGGAAAAAGAAGAAAATGAAAGATTTTAAAGCTTTGACAATCCCTGAGATTAAAAGAAATATTCCCAGGACAATTAATGCTATATCCAAGAGCTTCAAGAGGAGCATGGAGTCTTTATCAAAAGTAAACGCACCAATAAGCAATAAACTCAGGCCGAAAGCCGCAACAAGAATCCAGCGCTTTATGCCTATGCCCGGATAGAGCCATTTAAATATGCCGACGATCCTCTCGAGCTTAAATCTTTCTTTCATCTTCCTGGATTATTATCTTGATAATTGATTTATCATTTTCACATTGGCGAAGATTATCCCGAAAATATTTATCCTTTAGAAGACGGGAAACCCTTGCAAGCGCCTTAAGATGAGGGCCCGCAGAATCAACCGGAGCAAGTAATAAAAAGAAAATATAAACCGGTTCCCCGTCCAAAGAGTCGAAATTTACTCCCTTTCGCGATAACCCAAAAGCAGCTACCAGATTCTTAACATTGTCGGATTTCGCATGGGGTATCCCTACTCCCTGGCCGATTGCTGTTGAGCCCAATTCTTCCCGGGCCATTAATGCCTCAATAAGTTTATTACGGGAGCGCTTTTCAATCTCACCGCCGTTAATTAAAGCATCAACAAGCTCGCGTAGTATATCTTCTTTCTTAGAAGACTTTAAATCTGTAACAACCGCCTTTTTGCTTAAAAAATCCATTATCTTCATTGCATTAGGCCTCCTGCCCTAAATTCATAGATTTTTAAATTTAAAAGCATAAGAAAATTATTAGCATAACCCTTCGTGCTCGTTTTACTCAAAGCGGGAGACGGGGATCGAACCCGCGACATTCACGTTGGCAACGTGATGCTCTACCAGCTGAGCTACTCCCGCGTC
>JAHJCI010000003.1 GCA_018813085.1 Candidatus Omnitrophota bacterium
CTGGCGTTCAAGGCAAAAGGTACTCGCCGATACCGACTATGTCGGTTCTTATCCTTTTAGCGGTACCTCTACGGATTATTCCGCAGGGGCACAAAGTGTTGGTTCTCAGGAAATGCATGTGGGGGTAGTGGGAAAGCATGATTTCGATACCATTATACAATACCTGCAGACACTGGGGGAAACCAGGATTCTTTCCAATCCGAAACTTGCCGTGATTAATAACCAGCAAGCAAAAATTCATGTGGGAGAAGTACGCAAATATGTCGTAACTACCACTACACAGGGAGAGGCTACTCAGACAATCTCCGAGGATATTAAGGATTTAGAGGTCGGCACCAGGCTGTTTATAACGCCGACTATAAATGACGAAGGGTATGTCACCATAGATATAAAGCCGGAAATAACCAGTGTTATCGATTACCTTGAAACATCGCAGGGCAACCAGATACCGATAGTAGAGATTGTGTCTGCCGAAACGGTTGCAATGGTGAAAGACGGCACCAGCCTTCTCATCGGAGGATTAAGCCAGGAGCAGAGGACGCTTACTGAAGAGGGAGTACCTTTTTTAAGTAAATTACCTTTCCTGGGAAATATATTTAAATCCAATAGGACCACGACATCGCGCAAAGAATTACTGGTTTTAATTACGCCTCATATCATAAAAGGAGATGAACTGACTACCGGATATGCGCGCGATTTTGGCCATCGCCTGGATAAAGAATATCAGGAGTATCGCCCGTTTAGCGAAGAGAGCGCAGAGGTTAACCTGAAAGGTTACCAGGGGTACCCGTCTTTAGATAAAGTAGAACCCTTGCCGCAATTAAAGCCGGCAAAGAATCTTTAAGGAAGGGCATAATGAAGAATAATTTTTTTAATATCATAGTTTTATCATTGATTTTTTCCCTGGCTATCTCGGCAAACGCCCAAGCGCAGAAAAAAAGCTATGAAGAGCTCCAGGGGGAATACGAAGCACTTTTGGCTGACCGTGATAATTTGCTTACGCAGACAAAAAAGCTGCAGCAGGAAAGAGGGAAGTATCTGGATCTTGAGAGAACTATTAAGCAGCTTCAGGCAGATAAAGAGCAGTTAGCCCGCGAGATTGAAGGGAGGGTTTCGCAAATTCGAATGCTTCAGGAAGAAATGGAAGAATTAAAGCACTCCCAGGCCCCTCTAATTGAAGAGAGGGATAGTTTGAAGAATTCTCTTGAGAAATTGAAAATTGAGTATAAAATATTACCTGAAACCAGGAGGCAGATTACCGACCTTAAAAAGGAGAATTCAGGCTTACTTAGGGATTATAAGCTCTTGGAGAACAGAATTAAGCGCTTGGAAGAAGAGAAGTTAGATGCAAGGGCTCAGGCAGAGATTTATCGTCGCCAGTTAAATGAGGTTAAAAAGCAATATGAAGAGGCGCTAAAAAATAACCGCCTGCTTGAGAAAAAGATTGCACAGACGCCTGAGAAATTTGCCGAACTGGCGCGCGAGAATAAGATTTTAATCAAACAGACAGCGTTGATGCATTATAATCTGGGCGTTTTTTATACCGAGAATAAACAGTACTCGCGGGCTATTGCTGAATTTGAAAAGACAATTGAGCTTAATCCGGATGACCCTTATGTTCATTATAATTTAGGCTATATATATGCAGAGTACGTAGTTAATCGGTCAAAGGCAATTGAGCATTTTCGTCATTTTCTGAGATTGACTAAGAATGAAGATAAAGATGTAGATTGGGTGAAGAAATATATCCTTACCTGGCAGACGTGGGAAGGCAAAAAACCAATAAACTAGAGGAATAAAAGGAGGCAGGAAAAAGATGAGAGTGATAGTCTTGGCGACGTTGATTCTGTGTTTTTCAATTACTTATGCTTTTGAATCACAGGCTTTCTGGTGGGGGGGGGAAAAAACAGAGAAACCATCTAAAGTTAAGGAAGTAATGCCCAAGGGTGAGGGAATAAAAGAACCAACTGAGCAAAAAAAAGAGGCAGAGAAGAAGATTCCGGAATTACAGGTAATAGTAGATGTCAAGCAGGCTTTAATAGAAAAAAAGCGCAAGCTGCTAAATAACACTAAATGGGAGATTGAGCTGAGTTTATTAACCGGCAAAGGGAAAAAACAGAGCGACATTATAACCTTTAGTAATAACCAGATTGCTTCTGCAAATCTCATCCGAAGTGGCTTTTCTGCCACAAACTATACCCTGACTATTCAGGAAGATGTAGCTGTTATTTGGGAGACGATGCAGACATCAGAGAAGTCAGGCATTGCCTTCTGGCGAGGCGAGGTGGATTTAAATATAGAGAAGATGCAGGGTATC
>JAHJCI010000032.1 GCA_018813085.1 Candidatus Omnitrophota bacterium
AGGATATAATATCCAAAACAAGTCAAAAATACCTCCAAGCTTTAGAAATGCTCACCGCAGGCCAGCTGTAATAAAGGAATCTAATGCAGCTTTCTGACTTCAAATACCATTTACCAGAAGGACTGATTGCCCAGGAGCCCGGAGCCAAACGGGATGAATCCCGGCTGCTTGTTTTAAACCGCAAAAATAAGACCCTCAAAGAGTTAGTTTTTAAAGAGATAACCCGTTTTATAGACGCAGGCGATGTCTTTGTACTTAACGACACCAAGGTATTGCCGGCCCGGTTAACCGCCAGGCGCCAAACAGGAGCTCAATTAGAGGTTTTACTTTTAAAGGAAAGAGAAGCGGGGTCCTGGGAGGTTCTGGTTAAGCCGGGCAAAAGGGCGCACTTAGGAGACAATCTTATTTTTGCCAAGGGCAAGTTTACTGCCGAGGTATTAAGTAGAACATCCGCCGGAGGGCGCCTGATAAAATTTAATCCGCCAAATATAAAAAAGCTGATTGATCAATATGGGCAGATGCCCTTGCCTCATTATATAAAGCAAAAATTAAGAACGCCTAACCGCTATCAAACAGTCTACGCAAAACATAAAGGCGCTGTTGCAGCTCCTACGGCCGGCTTTCATTTTACCAGGAGCCTTCTTAAAAAATTATCTGCCAAAGGAGCAGGAATCGTATATATTACTCTGCATTGCGGACTGGCAACCTTCAGGCCGGTAAAAACCCCTGATATCCGTAACCACCCGATGGAGGAAGAGTCATACAAGATAGGCACAAAAACTGCCCGTATAATAAATCAGGCAAAGGCATCAGGAAGAAGAGTCATTGCCGTAGGCACTACTGTAGTAAGGGCGCTGGAGGCGGCGGCATTTAAGAATAAAAAAGGGGTTTATCAGGTTAAGGCTCAGCGAGGAGAGACCCGGCTTTACATTTATCCAGAATATAAGTTTAGAATTATAGATTCGCTTCTTACGAATTTTCATCTGCCTGATTCGACGAATTTGATTTTACTCAATGCTTTCGCAGGCATGAAGTTGGCACGCCAGGCTTACGATTATGCGGTTAGAAAAAGATTCAGATTTTACAGTTTTGGCGATGCTATGTTAGTTGAATGAAGACATAACTTATCTCGCTATATGAGCTCCATAAGTTATGTCTTCATTCAACCCTTGACATTTTGGGCATCTTTCCTTAAGATAAAATGTCAAGGGTTGAATTCGTCCCGCTGAGTGCAGAAAAATTATGGTCTCTAGAAATCGCGTTGGGATTTCAGGGATTAAATCCCGGAGATTCTTTGAATCTCTCGGGAAACAGAATTTTGCTGCATCTTACGAAGCGGGACTCATTGAAGGAGGCGGAAATTGTTTTCAAAAAGATTAAGCCAAATTAACCCTTCAGCAACACTGGAGATTACTGCGCGCGCGAAAAAGATGAAAGCTGAAGGGATTGATATTATCGGTTTTGGGGCCGGAGAGCCGGATTTTGATACGCCCGAACATATTAAAGCTGCGGCCAAGAGCGCATTGGATGAGGGTTTTACTAAATATACTCCCGCTTCAGGAATAAAGGAGCTTAAAGAGGAGATCTCTCGCAAATTTAAAGATGATAACGGCCTTCGATATTCCGATGAAGAGATTATTGTATCTTGCGGAGCAAAGCACGCGCTTTTTAATGCGATTCTGGTTTTATGCGATGAAAAGGATGAGGTGATTGTTCCTTCGCCTTATTGGGTCAGCTACCCTGAAATGATTAAGGCCTCCGGAGCAAAGGTTGCTTTTTTAAAAACTTCTGCCGAGAGAAACTTTAAGGTTACGGCTACTCAGTTAAAAAAGGCAATCAAGAAGAATACGAAACTTTTTATACTAAATTCTCCTTCTAATCCTACAGGTATGGTTTACAGAGAAGATGAGTTAGCTGATATTGCCAAGGCGTTAGAGGATACGGGCACCTTTTGCTTAAGCGATGAGATTTATGAAAAGATAATTTATGACAACAATAAACATACAAGCATCGCTTCATTAGGAGAAGATATCCGTAACAGGACTATTGTTATAAACGGCGTTTCCAAGTCTTACTCAATGACCGGCTGGCGGATTGGTTATGCTGCCGGGCCGTCTGAGATTATCCGGGCGATGGGCAACCTGCAGAGCCATTCAACCTCCAACCCCACATCCTTTGCTCAGAAGGCTGCTGTAGCTGCTTTATCAGGAAGGCAAGAGGCAGTTGGCCTAATGGTTCAGGAGTTTAAAAAGCGCAGGGATTACATAACAGGTAGAATCAATAAAATCAAGGGCATTTCATGCCTTATGCCTCAGGGGGCTTTTTACATATTTGTTAATATATCCGCGGTAGTGGGGAAAAGATATCAGGGCAAGGCAATCAATGGTTCTTTTGCTCTCACCCAGGCGCTTCTTGAGGAAGCTAGGGTTGCCGTAGTGCCGGGCAGCATCTTCGGAGACGACAATTACCTCAGGATTTCTTATGCTACGTCCATGGATAATATTACAAGTGGTATTGACCGGATAGAAGAATTTATAAATAAACTTTAGGCAGTATGGTAATGTTTAGTTACGTTTATCTTTGACGTAAGTACTTCCCTCCAAAGATTTAGCAAATCCTTTTAATTCTGCTCCGATTTCTCCGATTTCAGCAACATGTGAAATTTTACTGGTTTTATTAGTCACTACCCCGATAGATATAGAAAGCAGGGGAATTTTTTCTTCTTCATTCTTGCGGCTCTTGGCGATTATAAACCCTTTTTTCCTGTCTTCTTCGTTATACAAAGCAGGTGATTTTTCGTCAAATTGTTTAATGATTGCTTCGCAAAAGCTGTCTGTTTTTTCTAATGTGGTAATTACCACAAAATCATCGCCTCCGATGTGGCCTATAAAATCTTCTGGATTGCCTTCTTCCTGCTTTGTTTTTATAAGTATGCGCGCTGTCTCGCGGATAACCTCATCGCCGAATTCAAAGCCGTATTTATCGTTGTAGCTCTTAAACTTATTTATATCGATATATAAAACAGCAAAAAGGGATTCTTGCTCCAGCTTGCTGGAGAGCTCGTTTAAGATAGAGACATTCCCCGGCAGCCTGGTGAGAGGGTTTGCTTCCAGGTCTCTCTCGGTGCGCCTTAAGGTCATGCGGATACGCGCCAGCAATTCCTTAGGCTCAAAAGGCTTTGTAATGTAGTCGTCGGCGCCGGCATCCAGGCCGTCGATTTTATCCTTAAGTTCATCTTTGCCCGTGACCATGATTATCGGTAAGTGCCTTAGCAGTAAATCGCTTTTTACCTTTTGAGTAACTTCTCTGCCGTCTAATATAGGCATCTTATAATCCAGAAGCACCAGGTCCAGGGGCTTGCTGTTGATAATTTTCAGCGCTTCTTCTCCGTTTTCTGCCTCCAGGACAATATAGTTTTCTTCAGCGAGAGTTAATTTTAATACGTCGCGGATATCAGGGTCATCGTCAGCGATGAGTATTCTTAGAGCCATATATTATTCTCCTCCTTAAAAAATAAATATTATTTTTTGACTATCTCTACGGTTGGCAAGAGCATGCTAAAGGTCGAGCCTTTTGTGACTTGGCTTTCAACCCAGATTAATCCCTGGTGCGCTTCGATAATATTTTTCACCAAACTTAGGCCTAGGCCGGTTCCTTTGACTTTATCATTTATCGGGTTATCTACCCTGTAGAATTCTTCAAAGATTACCTCTTGCGCTTCTTTGGGTATGCCGATTCCGCTATCGGAGATATTAACTTGGATAAACTTTTCTGCCGGCCTTGTAGTCAGGGAAATCGTTCCTTCCGCAGCAGTGAATTTAATCGCATTGCCTATAAGGTTGACGAATACCCGTTCGATTTGGCTTTTATCCACCACAACATTGATATCCGGGGGAATATTGGAAGATAAAGTTAGATTTTTATTCTTAAGCTGCACGGATAGTAAATCCACGGTGTTTTCCACAAGGCTTTTAAGATTATATGTCCCTTTCTTCATTGTAACCCTGCCGGACTCAAGCCTTGTTATGTCCAGCAGGTCATTTATCATGTGGACTAATTCGTCGCTGTGCCGGTTAATTTTTTCCAAGCGTTCTTTCAATGCTTCGGGCAGTTCACCCATGCCTTTACCCAAAAGAATAGATGCGTAACCTTTTATTGAGGTCAGGGGTGTTCTCAACTCATGAGAAACGGCAGAGACAAAATCGCTTTTTCTTTTGCTGATTTTTTTTAATTCTGTTACCGCATCGGTTAATTCCCGCGTCCTTTGTTCTACCCGCCTTTCCAGCTCCTGCTGTGCATGCCAGGTCGCTTCAAATAAGCGGGCGTTTTCCATGCCTTGCCCGATAGAGCTTGCAAGAATCGTAATTAGCTCTTCGTCGCCTTCAGTAACAGGAATGTCCTCTGATACTGTCCCTACAAAAAGGAATCCATGATTACCTTCTTTGGGGACAATAGGAGAGATGCAGAAATCCTTTACCTTGAAAATATCTTGTATCTCTTGGTTTGGGATGATTCCCGAATCATTCGAGAGAGAAGAAACGGTTTTTTCCTGTTTAATAATTTTCAGATACGCCAAATGATTGTTATCTATTGCTCGCATAATATTTTCCAGGCTGGTTTGATCATAGCCGATATTCAGATATTGCAGAAATTTTGTTTCCTTTTTTTGCCATATAAATGCGAGGACGCGCTGCATGCCTAATTCCTCAATATGCTCGGATTTAATTTTGTTGAAGATTTCTTTTTCATCCAGCGTGGATGCAAAGGCTCGCGAGAGCCTTTGCAGCACATAAAGTCCGGAAATCTTCTTATCCAGCTCTTCCTGGATTTTATTCAATTCAATGTCGGTGCGCACAATTAATTTTGCCTGTTCATCCATCTGGTCGAGGGAGTTTTTGATCTGGTCGATGGCAAGCAGCAGCTTTTTATTTTTTTCTGATTTTACCACAATTATAAAAGCCAGAATAATTATAATAAGCATGCTGACGAAGCCCGATAAGTAAACAATATAGTTTGGATTGGAAAACATTTTTATCTCACCTTTTTAGCTCATTGCCAGAATGACAATGGTTTGGTTATGAGAATAAGTCTTTCCGGCAAAATCAGTTGTTTTCAGCGGCGCTTGCTCTCTGTAAGTGCATAAGCCGATAATCGGCGTATGCGGGAATTGGGATTTAATAATTTCTATCTCTTTAGTAATTTGCCTGCCTAAAAGATATAAGCGCGAAGCGGAATTAAGTACAAATATAATACTCGCGTCTTTCCCCTTGGGGTATGTTTGAAGCTGAAGGTTTTGTTTTGCATCCCTGGCTGCTTCTTCGGTTGCAAGGAGGCAGGATTCTTTTGTGCCTATCATCAACCTTACTCGGCTCCCATTTGGTACGTCATCACGGCAGATTAGCGAGCCGTCGTTTTCTATGGAAAGAATATTTCTTAACAGGTATTCTTCTTCGCCAGAAACATTGATCCCGAGGGGGTATAAGCAGCTTATGCGCCTTAATTCCTTTTTCAATTCAGGGATGTCTTTGGCAAAATAATCCTGATATAAAGCCGCGGCAGGCTTGCCTTCGATTTGCGTAATAGTGGATTTATAGGCTGAAGTAACGCGATGAGGCTTGCCTATAGGCTTCCAGCCGTGTTTTATACCGAATCCAAAATTGACCTTGCCCGCCCAAAGCAGGCCTACAGCAGAACCGTTCAATACTTCCTGGTTGAAATATTGAAATGTTTTGTTAGTTTCGATATTATTAGATGCGGGAGTGGCTGCGATTATCGGGAAACTCTGCCCCAGCCTTTGCTGAATCCCTGAGAGCAGAGGCTGGTTGTCGGTAATTGAGCCGTCGGAAAAAAATAAGACAAAGCGCCGCAGGATATTCTTCATTCCAAACAACAATTGTTTGGCTAATTCATCACCGCCTGCCTGGGGATCTTTTAAAACGGATTTAGAGGAGGCAGTATTAAAATGCGCCTCCTTTGCGCTTATAAGGGCGATAGCAATGGCGTGGCTGAAAATCCCTTCTTGCGTAAAAATAGCGTTGTTTGTTACTCCGATAAGCGGTACGCTTAACCCGACAATATTACTAATCGCCTTTAATAGATTAGGAAAAGCAAAATCAGGGGATGTTATCACAACAGCCAGGGATATCTGGTTTTCTTTCAGGCTGTTCTTGGTCTGGTATATGGCCTCGGCAATTGCACGCTTATAATCTTTATTATTACTTACGCCTACGCCTGCATATATTGGCATAATGAAATAATAGCATATATTCTGTCAGGGTCAATAAATTAGTTGACCCTGCTGTTTTTATTCATTAAAATATAACAAATTAACAATGGTTAGTGCTTTATTTGTCACAGATTCATAAAGAGGATTCATGAAGACATTAGAGAAGGATAGGGCAATTGACTTGAGAAGGCAAGGCAGAACATTCAATGAAATCTTAAAAGATATCTCTGTCTCCAAGGGAAGCTTGAGTCATTGGTTAAGGGAAATTAATTTGACAGACAAGCAATTGGCTAGAATAAGATATAAAAACGAGAAAATAAAAAGGCAATTTATTAGATTTAATGAATTAAAAAGAAAACAATCGGAAGAAAATAAAAAAGTTATTATTAACAATGCTGCCAAGGAGACAGATGTCATATCAAAAAGAGAGTTAAAATTGATAGGCATAGCATTATATTGGGCAGAGGGATATAAAGGTTCTTCTTGGGGGACCGTGAATTTTACAAATTCTGATCCCGGGATGATAGCCCTAATTATGAATTGGTTCAGGATAATTTGTAAGGTTCCCAACATTAAATTTCGGATAAGAATACAATGTTACGGCAAGGGCAGAATCAAAAAATCCAAAGAATATTGGTCGAGGATTACAGGCGTTCCATTGATACAATTTACTAAGCCATATACAAGGATAACTCCTACTAGCACAAAAAAAATGGGCAATTTATGTCCTTATGGCATATGTAATATCAGAATTTCAGATATAGCTCTTTTAAGTAAGGTGAAAGGCTGGATAAAAGGGTTGAAGGCGCTATCGTCTAGTCTGGCCTAGGATGTCAGCTTCTCAAGCTGAAGACACGGGTTCAAATCCCGTTAGCGCTACCAGTAATTTATCTCTCATTCCAAGAGGAGAGAGGCAAATAGCCATGATCAATCGCAACGATCATGGCTATTTTTATGTCTTTACGTTTTAAAGAGTTAGGGAATTGTCATCCGACGAGCATACTAGTTTTGAACACTCATCTCTTTTAGCGTGTAAAATTTTTATAGAATAGGCCGACCAATCTCCCAAATAGCTCTATTTATCTCTGATTTGGCTTTTTAGGGGTGGCCCGTAGTTACTGGCTTTTTGGCTATTATTGCGGTAATTTACAACACTAAATAAACCAGTAACTAGGATTTGGCAATATTCTTGGCTAATTTATATCTAGTTACTGGTTATTTTCGGCGGGATTTTAGGAGGTTATTCCAGA
>JAHJCI010000033.1 GCA_018813085.1 Candidatus Omnitrophota bacterium
CCCGGTAACCGGGCCGTAAGAAACATAACTGGGGGAAGGGATTAATATTTTATCCCCGGGATTTATAATTGAGCGTAAAGCCAGATCCAAGGCCTCGCTAACTCCAACCGTAATCAGGATTTCATTATCAGGGCAATAATGCAAGCCATATTTGTTCTTAAGATACCTGCTTATGCTCAGCCTTAATTTATAAAGCCCTTTATTGGAAGTATAACTGGTAAAACCCTCTTCCAGGGAATAAATACCTGCTTCCCTTATCTGCCAGGGGGTAACGAAATCCGGCTCACCCACCCCCAGGGATATTACCTCCTTCATCCCCAAAACCAGGTCAAAAAACTCCCGTATCCCGGAAGGCTGCAATTCTTGTACTTTTTTAGAAATAATATTTTTCATCACAGTTACTATCAGTTACTACTAGTTACTAATCAAAACCTGAAAATAACCCCTTGGTTACTAACTATTACTTTTGCAATCTTTAGTAACCGCTAGTAACAAACCTGCCATCTTACTTGTAATTAGTAACCGTTGGTAACTTATTTTTAATACGATATTGCTATCCTTTTATTCTCTTCTTTATGTTTAAGCATTACCCCGTCTTCCTTATATTTCTTCAAGAGGAAATGCGTTGTAGTACCGCGCACATTTTCCAGGGGAGCGAGCTTCTCGGCTACAAAGTTAGAAACGGTATGTATGTTCTTGCCCTCTACTACCAGCAATAAATCATAAGTGCCTGATAAGAGATAACAGCTCTTAACCTCGGGAAAAGAGTAAATTCTCTGGGCGATCTTGTCAAATCCGACATCCTTCTGGGGAGTAATTCTAACTTCTATAATAGCGCGCACTTCAGAATCGTCTTCGCGCACTAATTCCTTGTTGATAATAGTCTTATAGCCCAGGATAATCCCCTGTTTTTCATATTTCTTAATTGCCTTTTTTACGAAATTAACGTTCTTTTTCAGCATCTTGGCAATTTCTTCGGCTGTTATATGTGCATTTTTTTCTAAAATCTCTAAAATCTCATCCATTTTACCTCGCTCCTTTTGGCCTTAGCCGAAGGCTGATCCGCCTACGGAGGAAACCGGCAGTTAATTTAACTTATTTTCTATGAATCAAAACCCATTTATCTTATTCCAAGATAAAGAATTATAACAAAAAACCTGGCTTTACACAAGTTATTTTCTGCTTGAAAATAGGTGCTAAATTATTGAATTTTGAAAATTTTAGGGAGTTGACGTTTATGTTCTGAGGCCTGAATGCGGGAACGTACTTTCTTAATCAAACTCGGGGATTTAATCTTGCTACTTCTGCCTGAAAGGATATTATCCAGTTGAGAATAAGTAATGCCTAATTCTTCTTCGTCGGTCTGGCCAGGCCAAAGCCCGGCAGTAGGCGCTTTATTTATAATCTTGGCGGGGAGATTTAAACTTCTTGCCAATTCTTTGACTTGCGTCTTTAATAAATTGCCTAAAGGCAAAATATCTGCTGCCCCATCTCCGTATTTAGTGAAGTATCCGGTCAGCCTTTCTGATTTGTTAGAAGTGCCGCAGACCAGGCAATCAAGGCTGTTGGCAAAATAATAAAGAACTGCCATCCTCAGGCGCGCCTTAAGATTACCGCAACTAAGCCGGCTGCCCCGCGGCAAAATCTTTAAGCATTTTGCATACAGCCCGGTTAAATCTACGGTTTTGGACCTAATCTTCAATTTTCCTGCAACCAGGCAGGCGTCCCTTAAATCCTCTTTTTGGCTGGAGCAAAGCAGGATAAGGCCCAGGACCTTATTTTTACTCAAGGCTTGCGCACATAAGGCAGCGCTTACTGCAGAATCAAGCCCGCCGCTTAAACCCAGGACCACGCCTTTTGAGCCTGCCTGTTTTACCTGCTTACTGATCCATTTAATAATTTTTTGCTTAAGGGTCATTTATTAGCAAAACCTATCAAAAGCGGTAAAATTTCCAGGCCGCGAATCTCTCCCAGTGAGCCGTCTTTGGCTGTTTTTTCGGAAAAATCCTTACTGCCGTCGGCTTCCAGGCTTCCTCCGGAAACCACTAAAGGCACGGGATCCGCAGAATGCGCCTTAACTTTACAGACCGTAGAGTGGTCCGCTGTCACGGCAATAATCACATCGCTAAGGTTGATCTTCCTGAGTAAGGGATTAAAGAAAAATTTATCGATTAACTCGATTATTTTCTTTTTCTCCATAAAATTACCGTCGTGAGCCGGCTCATCCGGGCCTTTTATGTGAACATAGAGGCCGTCAAATTCCAGTATTTTATTAAGCGCTACTTTTGCCCAGATAGAATAATCGACTTCTAGGTCTCCCGAGGGAAGAGGCACTTCTACAATTTCGATACCGGTAAGCAGGGCAATGCCTTTTTCTACGGGCATCTGCACGAAAGAACCAAAGCTTAAATTATGTAAAGATTTAAACGAGGGAAACTCCGGCAGGCGGTCGCCTGCATCGCGGGAAAGAATTACATTAGCGGGAAGTTTTTTCTCACCCGCCCTTTTTTTATTAATTGCTGCCTGAGAGAGAACCTGATGAGACTTCTCGGTGAATTCATTAAGCAGGCGGGCTGCTTCTTTTGCCTCGGGAGAATTCTCCTCGCCCGGCATGGCAGAAGACACTGCTACTAGATTCTCGAATTTTTCTTTGGCTACGCCAAAAATGCCCTCCCGCGCATAAGCAGGATCGGTATTGGTTATCCATCCCGAGAGCTTCTTATCTTTAGCGCGGATTACCAGCACCCCGCGGTGGCCGATAGTATTTTTAAACTCAAATGTTGCCGAAGAAAGCTTAACCTTGGAATTTATTTCTTTGGCCAACATAGCGGCTTCTTCGGTAGTTAAATTTCTTCCCACGCGCCGGTCTAAAATAGTTTTGCCGTCGGAATCTACGGTAGCAAAATTAACGCGTAAAGCCAAATCGCCCGGATTTACTGTAAGATTCTCGGCAAAAGACTCAAGCGGGCCGCGGCCGGTATAATATTTATGCGCATCGTAACCCAGCAGGCTGATTACGGCAATATCCGACTCGGGAGCAATACCCTTATCTACGGGATAAACCAGGCCGCTCTTGCCCCTGCGGGCCAGTTTATCCATATTAGGAGTGTGGGCAGATTCCAAAGGAGTTTTATTGTCAAGCTCTTTAATCGGCAAATCTCCTAATCCATCAAGAACAACGTATAATATTTTCTTCATATCTTTATTTCTAAAACAGCTTAGCGTTTAGCGGCTAGCGTTTAACGTAGATTCTCTCCTATTCGCTCTACGCTCTACGCTATACGCTAGCATTTCGAATATCCGCAAGCATGACACTTAACACAACCCTCTTCGTGGCGAAGGACTCCTCCGCAATCAAGGCATACGCCCACAATATTAATAAAAACAGGGGCTTCTTCGCCTTTGACAGAAGAGATAACAACTGCTTTGTTATTTACCAATCTCTTCTCGATAACCCGCGCAAGCGCATCAGCACATGAGAATATACGTACACCCTTTTCCCAGGAAGGAGAAGGGCAGCGTATATTGCGCAGTTGCTCAATTATCGATTTTACCTCTATGTCTGAACGAAAAGCAAGCGAAACAAGCCGGCCGATTGCCTCTAACTGGCTTGCCGCACAACCTCCGGCTTTACCCATCTGGGTAAAAACCTCAAATGCCCTTCCTTGCTCGTCAGAATTTATTGTAATATAAAGGTTGCCGCAGCCGGTGGAAACCTTGGTGGTTGTGCCTGTAGTAACTTCAGGGCGCGGCCGCGGAGCAATATTGCCCGGGTCCAGCCTGAATTCCTGCAGAGAAGAAACATCTTTCTTGCTGGCAATATTAAGTACCTGTTCCTGCCGGCTCTTATCCCGATATACGGTGATTCCTTTACAGTTCAACTCATAAGCTAAAAGATATGTACGGCGTACATCATCTATGCTGGCCTTATTGGGAAAGTTTATCGTCTTGGAGACTGCATTATCTGTATACTTCTGGAAGGTCGCCTGCATCCTTATGTGCCACTCAGGAAAGATATCGTGAGAGGTAACGAATATACGTTTTATATCTGCAGGGACCTCATCGATATTCTGGATTGAGCCGGTCTCAGCAACCTCCTCCATTAATTTATGGCTGTAAAATCCTCGCGCTTTTGCTATCTCTTCGAACATAGGCTCAACTTCAATAAGCTTATCATTATCCATAACATTGCGGAAATAGGAAATAGCAAATAGGGGTTCGATGCCGGATGAAGTGGGCCCGGCAATAATACTGATTGTGCCGGTGGGCGCTATGGTAGTCAGAGTAGCGTTCCTTAAACGCAGGCCCTGCTTTTTCAAGACGCTGTCATTAAAGGCGGGAAAGACTCCCTTCTTCCTGGATAGCCACAGGGACTTCTCCCTTGCCTCCTTGAGAATAAAAGACATTATTCTATCCGCTAATTTAATTGCCTCCTCGCTATTATAAGCTATATTCATCCTGATTAGGAAGCTCGCCCAGCCCATAATCCCCAGCCCTATCTTGCGCGTCAGCTTAGTTGCCTTCTCGATTTCAGGTAAAGGAAATTTATTTGCATCAATTACGTTATCCAGAAAATGGACGGCAAGATGAACGATCTTTTTCAGCCTCTCCCAGTCAATCTTATAGAGAGAATCCGTCTTCTTTAATATCTGGACTAAATTAATTGAACCCAGGTCGCAGCTCTCATAGGGTAGAATCGGCTGCTCGCCGCAGGGATTGGTGCTTTCAATCCTGCCCAGTTTAGGAGTAGGATTGTCCCTTTCTATTTTATCAATAAAGATAATTCCCGGCTCTCCGTTCTTGTGCGCTTGTTTTGTAACCAGGCTGAAGACTTCTTCGGCATTAAGCCTTCCCGTAACTTTCTTTGTGCGCGGGTCGATTAAATCATAATCTTCCCTTACTTCTAACTTCTTCATAAAATCATCACTGATAGCAACCGAAATATTGAAATTGGTAATTGTTTTGTTGCTGTCTTTACAGGAGATAAAATCCAATATGTCAGGATGGTTTATTCTTAATATCCCCATGTTTGCGCCCCTGCGCGTTCCACCCTGTTTTACCGCTTCGGTTGCGGCATCATAAACTTTCATAAAAGATACGGGGCCTGAAGCAACTCCGCCGGTAGTCCTGACAACTGAATTCTTCGGCCGTAACTTCGAGAAAGAAAATCCGGTGCCTCCTCCACTTTTATGAATCATCGCCGTTGCTTTCAAGGTCTCGAATATAGACTCCATCGAATCTTCGATGGGAAGAGTAAAGCAGGCACTGAGCTGCCCTAATTCTTTTCCCGCATTCATCAGGCAGGGAGAATTAGGCATAAATTCTAAGGAGGTCATTATATTAAAAAAACTTTCCTCCAGTTTCTTCACCTCTTCCCTGCTTGCTCCGTATGACTTATCGACCCTGGCGATTGCTTTGGCAACGCGCCTGAACATTTCTTTCGGAGTCTCGATAATCTTACCCTCGGCATCCTTCATAAGATAGCGCCTCTCTAAAACCCTTAAGGCATTCTCTGATAAATTAGGATTCATAACTAACCTCCTGAATTAAACAAAAATTTATAATAACGTTCACTGGGAAAACAAAAAACCTACCCCGGAATTAAAACTGAATTCCAAGGCAAAGAATAACATAGACGAATAGTCCTGTCAAGAGAAAATACCATATATTGGGTTTTATAATTCTAAAATATACTATAAATAGTATTTTTGCCGCTTGAGGGGTTTCTTACCTTACTGAAGCGCAGGACTCCCTTATTACCAATTCGCAAGGCAGTAAATTCTTAGCAGGCTTGGCAAAGGAAGAAGACATTAACCTGTTTAACTCTTTAACGCTATCTTCGGCCATCTTAACTAAAGGCTGCCTGATTGTGGTAAGGGCAACCGGAGCATATAGACCAGAAGGATTATCGTCAAACCCTATTAAAGAAATATCACGGGGGACACTTTTCCCCAATTCTCTGGCTACTGTCATAGTCTCTAATGCCATGGAATCCGATGCTACAAATATTGCGCTGGGAGCCTCTTTCAACTCTAATAATTTATGCGCGGCCCAACGCGCTTTACCGCGGGAATAATCTGTGGTTACCACATAATCTTCCCGGTAATCAATATTATTTATTTTAAGCCCTTTTTTGTATCCTTCAAGGCGCTGCCGGGCTGCCTGGGTGGTTAAATCGCCGCTTATATGAGCGATGCGTTTATGCCCTAAGCCCGCCAAATAGTTTACTGCTTCCTTTGCCCCTTTGACATTATCTATTGAAATACAAGAAACCCCAATCTCCTTGATATAATTATTTATTACTACACAGGGAATACCCTGCTCCAAGGCATTACTCAACTGGCACTGATTGCCTATTATATCGGCAAAGATTATCCCTCCCATACTCGTGTAATTAAGCGCTGACTCCGCAGAAGTCAGCTTAAGGAGCAAATCAAGTTTCAAGGCATCACAGAGCGTACCGATGCCGCGTATAAGTTCCAATACATAGAAAGAATAAAATACTCCTTCATAACGCGGGATAACCAAAGCTACTACATCAGACTTGCCTTTTGCCAGGCGCCGGGCAAATACCGAAGGCTGAAATTTAAGTTTTTTTATCGTAGCCAGGACAGCTTTTCGGTTTTTTTCCTTTACCGAGGAAAACTTATTTATTACGCGGGATACCGTGGCTGGAGAAACCCCGCTTTCGCGGGCAACATCCTCTATAGAAACTGTTATCTTTTCACTACTCCGGCGAGTCCTCAATATCTTACAATATCTCCTGTTTCAAAAGGCGTGACGGCTTGAATTATATCGCAAGCAGCAATCTCCTGGCGAATCTCAATTACCTCAATCTTGCCTAAAAGCTGCCCCTGGCGCAGGACCTCAAAGACCATGCCCTCTTTAAGCCCTTCATCCAGCCCTAAATCAATTACCGTAAAATTATATTCACTGTTGACATTCAGAATCTTACCATCAAGGGACGCAGGTAAACTAATCTTGGCATCAACCGAAGAAGGAGATACTACTATCGGGGGTAAATCCACAGACTGTATTTCTCTTTCTCCAAGTATCTGTGTTGCCTCTTTCTTTGAGTATACGGGCTCGGCTCTTTCCTCTTTCTTCGCAAAGCTAGGCCGTTCTTTTGCCGCCTTGATTCTTTGGCTGAGTTCCTTATTCTCTTGCCTTAGCTCTTCTAATTTAGATTCTAAATTGAGTTTACCCTTGCGTAATACCTCTACTTCTGCCTTTAAAGAAACTCCCTCCTGCTGCAGGAAATTCCAATTCTCTTCTAACTGCTTATATGAATCCAACCTTACCAACAAGACCTCCCTTTCCCTGCTTGCCAGTTCATAGTTGCCTTTTAACTTTTCATTCTCACTAGATATACGCTCTAAATCTGCGCGTATGACATTCATCCTCTGTTGTAAGCGTTCCTGCTCTTTTAATGAATTATCCAGCCTCACTGCGAGGTCTTGATTCTCGCGGGTCAGCTTTTCTCTGGTAAAAGCATACTCGCGTTCCAGCACTGCCTTGGAACTCTGTATATTGTAAACAATAAAAAGGCTCGCCGCCAACAACAACACCAGGATCAAAATAATAATTTTAAACTTTACTCCCATTATGCCTTCCTTATGTTTTAAACGTGCGCGAATACCTGCCGCACTATCAGACTGGATGCCCCTAAAGCTACCGCATTTTCCCTTAACTGCGAATAAACAATCTTTAAGTCCTCGGTAATTTCTCTGAAAGACCAGTCTTTAATAACCTGGCTTACCTTTAAGAGGAATTCCTCTCCTGCCTCCTCAAGGCCGCCGCCGATAACTACCGCTTCGGGGTTAAGCAGGTTCACCAGATAGGAGATTTTTATGCCCAGCCTTTCGGCGGCAACATTAAGTATTTCTCTGGCTAGCTTATCGCCTTCTTTTGCCGCAACAAAAATGCTCCTTAAATCTATGTCTTCTATTTTATTATCAACCAGCTCCATAATCTTGCTGGTTTCATGAGAACTGCCTGATAATTTATTTTTTACTTCCCTGACTATCCCCAGGTCGATTTCCCAGCGTTTTAAAAAACAGGGATTACCGAGAGAACAGTTA
>JAHJCI010000034.1 GCA_018813085.1 Candidatus Omnitrophota bacterium
CTTTCACCGCCAGGATTTGCGCAAAGTCGCATCCTTCGTCAAAGTTGCAACGGAAATCTGGAAGCGACCTGACGTCGTCTCGATCGCTAGCGTGAAAGGAGCCAAGGAAGCCCAAACCCGTAGGCGACTCATAGCGCTTGCGCAGCTCTTAAACGCCCGCTGCAGCGGTTATCCCAACCAGCATGTCGCGATGAAAAATAACGATCTCTTCGTCAAGATCTTTTCAATCGAGCTCTCTGCTGTAAGCAAAGCAGCTCGCCTGAAAAATGCTTGGAATGAAAAATGGTTTCGCGATGACTTTTGCAAAAATCCGGGGAATGTTTTTTTCGTCCTTCCAGACGGGACGGTAAAACCGTGCTGTGGATATGCAACTGATGCCGACATCCTTACAATCGGCTCGATTAAACGCGATACCCCACAAAAACTTTTGCGAAACGCTCTAAAGAACCGCTTTGTCGCTGCTATTTTTGAATCAGGGTTTCATCCGATTAGAAAACACCTTGAACGGCATGGTCTACGTTTCCCAGGCAAAACAACAAATCATTGCTTCTTTTGTTATTATCTTACGCACTACCTGCCGCGGCCGCTCCTCAAGGAATGCCTTGATAATCCAAGTAAGAACTCTTAAAATAGCACTTTAACAATTTCTATCTCTTTAACACAGCGACAGAATACACCGCCATTTCTGTGGCGGTGTGCCGTCTAAAAAAGACGCACCCGCTTTTCCTATTAAGCGGGGTGCCGTCTAAAAAGACGCACCCGCTTCTCCTATTAAGCGGGGTGCCGTCCAGAAAGGACGTACTCGCTTATCCTATAAAGCGAGGTGCCGCCTTCTGTAATGAAAAGGCTATGATCGCTGTTAATAACCATAGCCTTCAAACTCTCTCTCTTTAAGAGAAGGATTAATAGAAGCTTCCCTTAATAAATGAGTGCTTCGACATAGTGCTTCAATAAGCTCAGTATCCTTCGTTTTTTCCTGAGCTTATTGAATGATTTCGCAACAGGCTATATTCAAAAGAGGCCAACAAAATCTCTTCTTTTAACGGCCTTCGTTCTTGCGCTTTGAAAAGCAATCCCTGCAGTATATTGGACGGCCATCTCTGGGCTTAAAAGGGACTTCGCATTCTTTCTTGCATTCTGCGCAAATCGCCTTGTGCATCTCGCGAGGCCCGCCGAATCCACCATCACCCTGATACCCCATGTTCCCTCCTTGCACAATAGTGTGCCCCAAACCATCAGATAAGTCTGGGGGTATTTCTGTTAAAGTTTAACCTTGAGTTGTGATTATATGGCTTTTAAAAAAGATTGCAAGTATTTCTTTATTCCAAGGTGCCCTGGTCATTGGGGACCTGCCTAAATTCAGGCGTGGACTCCATCGCTTTTTTCTCCAGTTTTCTTTTTTTCTTTTCCTCTTTTTTCTTTTTCTTTGCTAATTCTTTCTGCTGCTTTTTATATGAATAATTATCTCTTGCCAATACATCCTCCTCTTATCTTGTTTCATCCCGTATCACAACAACCTCTAAAATTATATCATAAAATAGCAAATGAGTTCCCTCACGTATCAGCCGAGGAAATAACTCTCTTGTTATATAGGTATCTATTATAGCCCAATTACGGCTGGAAACAAGTGGATTTTGATATTCAGAGATGCCATTTCCTCGCGAAATTTGAGCAGATTAAGCTTTTTGAACACCAAAAGCTTTTGTCTAGCATTCTAGGGACGTCCCTCAAAGTACCACCCTATTTAATCTTAAATGCTTTATCTACAATATGTTCGTAAGGTCTTTCTTGTGACACATAATCTATGTATCGCTGTTGGCGTTCTTGCTCTGTTTTACCAAGCTCAAGATACAAAGGATTATTTGCCTTGATTATACCATTATCAATTCCTTTTGCATAGAACGAAAAACTACTCCAAGGATATTCCAAAAGCGCAGTTGTTATCCCCGCTCTTAAGGGATTGCTTTCAATATAACGGGCACATTCAAGAAGATAACTATCTTTATTGATAAAGCAACTTTTGTAGCGATTTTGAAAAACAAACCCATAGGAGCGATATTTCTTTCTAAAATAAATGGCGTATACTTGAAGAACTACCTGCATGAATTTCGGCAGGTCTTCTGCCTTTTCTGCCTTTATAACTAAATGTAAGTGATTAGGCATAAGGCAATAATGGATAATATTGACTTTGAATTTCAGCAAATATTTCTTAATGGTCTGCAAGAAAAATCTGTAATCTTGCTTGTAGCGAAATAATCTCCTTCGGTCGATTCCTCTGGTTACAATATGATAATACCCTCCATCTATCAAGCCCCTTGCTCTCCTAGGCATAAAAAATCCTCCTTCCTGCTTACAATAGACGTAGAAGGAGGGTAAATCTAACAGAAAAAGTTATAACTAATTTATTAACAAGCAGTTAAAATGCCTGAGAGTGGTACCTCAAGGGACGTCCCCGGACTCGTCCCCGGACTCCAGTACGCACAACTTGTACGCACCTTGCCATATCGGACTGGCAAGTGCGCACAA
>JAHJCI010000035.1 GCA_018813085.1 Candidatus Omnitrophota bacterium
AAATATTACCTCAATAATTGATCAAACTTCCCGCGCTAATTCCTGCTTTAACCTTTGCCTGTCTGAATTAGGCGCCTTCCCTAAATTAAAATATCCCCGCGTTATTTGGGTAGGCATAACAGGCGAAGGGCCGCTGATTAAGATCTCCGAAGAGTTAGAAAAACAGGCGCTCAGTATAGGATTGCCGCCTGAGATTCGCGCATTCAACAGCCATATAACGCTAGGCCGGGTACGCTCCGGATTAAACCGCGAGGCTCTGGTTGAGAAGTTGAATCTTCCTGGCAAAGCTGCCTGCTTTAAAAATACGGAATTCAAGGTTTCAGCTATCACCCTTTTTAAAAGCACGCTTACTCCCGCAGGCCCGATATATGAAGTTATTTCGACTTCCCCTCTAAAATAAACATCGGCATAATGAAACTAATTTTAACAGATTAGCAGATACAAAAATCTGCGATCATCTTTGAATTATTTTCGTAAGATTATCAGAGAAAAATCTGTGCTTATCTGTGAATTAAAAAGTTCTTTAGTAGAGATAACTACTGGATTGCGCGCCGGCCTTCAAGCGCGGAAGCAATAGTAGAGGAATCTGCATATTCCAGATTGGCTCCGGAAGGTATGCCTACTCCGATGCGGGTGAGTTTAACCTGAGTAGGCCTGATTAATTTATTAAGGTACAAGGCAGTGGCTTCCCCTTCGACGTCTGCATCCATAGCTAAGATTATTTCGCTGATGCCGCCCTGTTTTATGCGGGAAAGCAGGCTTTCAATCTCAAGCTCCTTATGCCCCTTGCCTTCCAGCGGAGATATTGCACCTCCGAGTACATGGTATAAGCCGTGAAATGTTTGGCTTTTTTCGATTGCTATTACATCCTGAGGATTTTCTACTACGCAAAGCACGGAGGCTTCCCTTTTTTGGTCCTGGCATATGGCGCAGGTTTCGCTTTCGCTGAGGTTGTAGCATATGCTGCACAGCCGTGTAGTTTTTTTAACCTCGCGGATACTTTGCGCCAGGGATTCTATCTCGTCATATTTTGCATGCAATATATAACTAACAATGCGTTCGGCACTCCTTCTTCCGATACCCGGGAAGCGGACTAAATGCCTGATTAGTTTTTCTATGGACTTCGGATAAATTGACATTTCTTATACTGGCTTAAAGGAAGCGGGCATTAAATGCATTTAAGGCAGAATGTATAAAGGAATCTCCGCTGTGTTTTTTATCAAGTTTTTGCTGGGCCGGATTTATTAAAGAAAGGATAAATTTGGCCTTTATATTCCTGCCAAGCGCATCTGAGAGCTTCTTCTCGATTAATTGCTTATTCTCTTTCTTCTCAAGAGAATCTTTATGCAAAGAGCAGTTATTCGGGAAAGATACGGTCAAGGTATTGCGTTCCAGCTTAACCGGTGTGCCTTCTGATAAAAAGGTTGCTACCGACATCCTTATACTCCTGAAATCATCGATAAGTTTAAACCAGCATTCGTTTATCTCATCAGGAAGGCCTGCCTGAAGAGAATCACTGCCAAGGCAAGGTCCCGGATTGGCTTCTTGCTTTCCCGATTCTGGAGCTTTAGCACTTTCTACTTGTATATCATCTCCAACCGGCTGCTTGGCCTTTACCTGCTGCTTCTCCTGCTTTAACGAATCTTTCTTTTTCTTCTCATGCGTCAACCGGATTAAATTTATCTCTAACGGGATTATGGAAGAATTTAACTTCTTAGACATTTGCTGCGTATTAACCAGGATATTGAATATAGTAAAGACTTCTTCCAGGCTGAAGTGCTCGCTCTGCGCAAGCAGTTTCTTGGTTGTCTCAGCAGGCAGGTCAATGAGGTAAGGGTCTGCGTGGCTAATCTTGGCGACTATAAGATTGCGGAAATGTTCAATTATATTACTCAGGATAATATTGCCGGCCTTACCCTGCTTTAACATTTCATTCAAGAGGCGCAGTGCTCCCGCGGCATCCTTATCTATTATCTTATCGGTAATATCAAAAAGTATTTCCTGTTGAAGTATCCCCAGCAAGGAAGTAACATCGCTAATAGATATTTTCCCCTTCTGGGAAAAAGAAATCAACTGATCCAGTATTGACTCCGCATCCCGCAGGGATCCATCTGAGGCGCGCCCGATAGCAAAAAGAACTTCTTCGTCCAAATCAATTTTTTCCTGGAGAGAAATATTTTTTAATTGCTTGATTATATCCACTATGGGGATACGGCGAAAATCCAGGCGCTGACAACGCGAAAGAATAGTAGCCGGAATCTTATTAACCTGCGTCGTGGCAAAGATAAACTTGACGAATTTAGGTGGCTCCTCCAATGTCTTTAAGAGCGCGTTAAATGCCTCATTAGTCAACATATGCACTTCATCGATTATGTATATTTTGAACTTTCCGGATGAAGGAGGGAATTTAACGCTCTCGCGTAATGCCCTTATTTCGTCAATTCCCCGGTTGGATGCTCCGTCGATCTCTATAACGTCAAGGCTGCGGCACTGGGTTATGTCATTACAAGAACTACACTCCTGGCAGGGAATGATTGCCGGGCCATTTTTACAGTTCAGGCTTTTAGCCAGTATGCGTGCCGTAGAGGTTTTACCTACGCCGCGCGGCCCGGAAAAAAGATAGGCGTAAGCAAGGCGCCCTTTATCTATGGCATTCTTCAAGAGGCCTACGACATGAGACTGCCCGATAATCTCATCAAAACTCTGCGGACGCCATTTAAGGGCAAATACTTGATAAGGGTTGGAATTTTTCACTGCTTTATTGGATTAAGAGGCTGGTGCCTGCCCTGAAGCTGCTTCGGATGATAACATATTAAACTTAGATTTTACATAAATTTTTCTTTATTCCAGAAGATTATACAACAGTTTACTGAGCTTTACAAGATTTTCCTTTTAAATCAAAAAGGGCGTTACTTTAATAGCTGCTTTCAGGCAAGGATATACTAAGTGCCGAATTCCTTTAACTTATTTTCTATTTTCAGCTTGTGAACTAATTCTTCGTTTCTCAGCGCGGATATAAATTCCTTAATTGAATCCGAAAAATCATGCCGCATCATATCTTCGTAAAATTTTACGGAAGCACTTTCTCTTTTAAGGGCCAACGCCAGTATTTCTTTTGCCTCTCGTGGCTTTGAATATTTTTC
>JAHJCI010000036.1 GCA_018813085.1 Candidatus Omnitrophota bacterium
CCAACGCGACGTTTACGGTAAAACACTGGTTGAATTAGGAAAGAAGAATAAAGATATCGTAGTACTGGATGCGGATTTATCCGGCTCTACGCGAACCAGTTTTTTCGCAAAAGAGTTTCCCGAGAGGTTCTTTAATTTCGGCGTGGCAGAACAGAACATGATGGCTGCTTCTGCAGGCCTGGCCAGTTGCGGTAAGATTGTATTCGTTTCTACATTTGCCATGTTTGCAACAGGCAGGGCCTGGGATCAAGTCAGGAATACGGTTTGTTACAATAACTTTAATATTAAGATTGTTGCAACCCACGCCGGCATAACCGTCGGAGAAGACGGTTCCAGCCATCAGGCGCTGGAGGATATTGCGCTTATGCGCATTATCCCCAATATGAAGATAATCGTACCCTGCGACGGGCCACAGACCCGCGATGCGGTTATAGCTGCTGCGGATATTCCAGGGCCCATATATATCCGCCTGGGTAGGTCTAAATTTAATACAGTTGAAGGAAAGGAAGAATTCCAATTCTCTAAAGCGCAAATTTTAAGGCAAGGAAGCGATGTTACTTTAATTGCCTGCGGGCTGATGGTTAATCTTGCCCTGGAAGCTTCCCGGAGGCTGGCAGAAGAGGGTATAAAGGCAGGAGTAATAAATCTTCATACCATAAAACCTTTTGACAGCGATACCGTGATTAAAGCCGTAAAAGAAACGCGAAAAGTCGTTGTTTGTGAAGAGCATAGTATTGCCTCGGGGCTTGCCTGTTGTATTGATGAAGCCATATCCAATGATTGTTCGGTTAAGATTGCCCGCGTAGGCGTAAAAAATAAATTTGGCCAGTCCGGAAGTCCAGAAGAACTTTTACAACTATACGGGCTGACTACTGAAGAGATCGTGGAGTCTGTACATCGCCTGAGCCGCTAGAAATGCCTATTATTTCGCCGAGAGTTTATTGCCAGGCGTGTTTGTCTAGTTAGGAATTCTTCACCGGGATTTTGACATCTCTATAGCGGCCTACTTTTTGTGAAAAGCCTGAAGCTTACTTCTTACGCTAAATTAAATTTATACCTGAAAGTACTTAAGAAGCTGCCCGACGGATACCACTCAATTTTTACCCTCTTTGAGAGGGTAAGTCTTTCTGATGAGATTAAACTGAGACTCCTGCCAGAGAAGGAAATAAGGATACTTATTCCTAAATCAAGGCCTGGCCTTGCAGGCGGCCGTAATAATTTAGCTTATAAAGCCGCAGGCCTCTTAAAGAGCGAATTTAGAATCAGGCAAGGGGTAGAAATCAGTATAAAAAAAAACATACCGGTGGCCGCAGGTTTAGGTGGCGGCTCGAGTAATGCTGCGACTGTCTTAATGGGCCTTAACCGCCTTTGGAAGTTAAATCTGAAGACAGAGCGCCTGGTGAGGATTGCACGTAAAATAGGCTCGGATGTAGCGTTCTTTTTGTATAATTGTTCTTTTGCCAGTGCTACTTCCCGGGGAGACAGGGTTAAGGTTTTGAGATTACCGCTTAAGATGTGGCATATTATAATTGTGCCGCCGGTTAAGGTTTTAAGCCCGTTGATTTATAAAGCATGGGACCAGGGGTCTGGCAATAGAAAGCCTCAATCGCAGCTGAACCCGCCCTTTGGGAATAGTAGAATGGCAGGCAGGCAGGAAAGGGCAGGGTTGACCCCGCTCATTGAACAGAGTAATATAGGTGCAGGGAAAGAAAGGGCAGGGTTGACAACTCGTAAAACGCTGGTTAAAATAATAAAGACAGCTTTATGCGGAAAAGACTTCCTGCAATTGAACAGGGCGCTTCAAAATTCCCTGGAACCTGTTGCCCGGGGTATATATCCGCAGATAAAGAAGGCAAGAAAACTTCTTTCTGATTCGGGAGTTAAGGTAATTATGATGAGCGGTAGTGGGCCGGCAGTATTTGGATTGGTTTCTTCGCGAAAGGAGGCTTATACAGTAGTAAAGCAACTGAATAAGTTGGTTAGTTGGGATGTTTTTGTAGCAAGAACAGTTTAAAAATTTGCCTTAGCTGCAGGAGGCTCTTGCGGCAGGCAGGAGACAACCAGTGATCAGTTTGAGGAGGAAACTATGGAAATAACCGAAGTAAGAATATTTCTAAAGGAATCGCCGGATAAGAAACTTAAGGCATATGCGACAGTTACCTTTGACAATGCGTTTGTAGTCAGGAACATAAAGGTAATCGCAGGTTCATCTGGGCCTTTTATTGCCATGCCTTCACGTAAAATCAAGCAACCATGCCCTAAATGTGGTTTTAAAAACGAAATACGCTCCAAGTTCTGTAATCAGTGCGGCGGTCAACTTCCTTTGGCTCCCAGGCCCATAAGCGGAATCGATTCGCAAAACAGTTCAGCCGAGCATAAAGATATAGCTCATCCGATAACCCAGCCTTTTAGGGAACATCTTCAAAAGAGAGTCTTAGAGGCATACGAAAAAGAAAAAGTCAGCCCTGGGGTAGGAATTTAGATTCAGGACGTCGTCTCCCGCCCCGCATACGCACTACGAGCTTCTGCGGGATCCCGATAGGGATGTTAGATACTCTTATCGGGACAATGGTATGTATGGACGACGCAAAGTAGAAAAAAATTGGGACGTCGTCCCCCGCATACGCACTACGTGCTTCTGCGGGATCCCGATAAGGATGTTAGATAGCCCTATCGGGACAATGGCATGTAGGGACG
>JAHJCI010000037.1 GCA_018813085.1 Candidatus Omnitrophota bacterium
CCTTATATTCTTTTTCAGTCATAACATTATATATTTCACCCTGCTTCTCATAAGCAAGGCTGTTGCTGCGCAGCATAATGTCAAAAACATCCATAACAGATACGTTTTCAACCATCAAGGTAATACGCCCGGAAACATCTTTAGTCGGAATAATATTGAAACCTGCTTTAGCAGAGAGAAATTTCAAAGCGTCTGCTATTTCGATATTGCGTAAATCCAGAGAAATCATGCCTTCTTCCTGGGCAGAAAGCGGGAATATAACAATAACTGATGAAATTAAAGCCGAAAAAATAAGGCAAGCTATCTTCATGATTATATTCCTATTAACTTCCTGCGGATTAACCTGAATGAATAACCCTCGCGCGACAATAGAGATATCTGCCTTAAGCGATTATGTACCTGTTGGCGGTTAAATAAGCGCATATTCCCTTCTCTTAAGACCGCTCTCAATAAGCCGGCATCCGTATATCGGTTGACCTTTTGATAAGAGAGGTGGTATTTTTTGACTATTTCTCTTGCTGAAATAAATTTATCGCGCACCTTTTTAAATTCCTCCCTCTTACTGATATAAACAGATACAAATCCTGCATCTTAACAAAAATGCGGGATTTGTTATTATTGCTGTTGAAATGTTTCCCAGGTTAAAATATACTTTCTTGCACGGTCAGCGTCAGGGTCATTAGGAGCTAAAGAAATATATTTTCTAAAATAATCAAGTGCCTTATCGCGGTCTTCGATATATTCGGCATAAATCACTCCCAGGTTATAGGCAGCATCCGCATCATCCGGTTTTACTTCTAAAACTTTTCCGAATTCAGAAATTGCCCTTTTAAAATCCTTCTCTTGAGTATAGAAAACCCCCAGGTTGTAATGCAAGACCGCATTCTCTTGCGGAAGCCCGGCATATTGGTCTTTAAGCAGGTTATATTCACTTGAAAGCTCTTTATACTTTTTCTTTAGTTCTTCTAATTCGCTGCCCAAATTGAAAACCTGCTCGCCAATGCTTTGATTCTCTTCTTGCAACCGTCCCCTATCTTTAAGCACCTCTTGGTAATCTTTCAGTTTCTGGTCGTATTCCTGTACTTGCGCCAATAATGAATCTTTGGCAGAAGCTAATTTATTTAGAGAAGACTCTGCCTGCTTAAGTGAATTTTTAAGCGAATCCCTTTCTTTCTCTGTAGAGAGGAATTGTTTATTCAGGTCGCTTAATTTTTCAGAAATAACAACATAATTATCCTTGAGAAAGTTATTTTGCTTGGTTAGCTCTTTATTCTCCTTAGCGAAGGTTTCCCATTCTTTATTCATCTGTTCGTATTTAGAAATAAGCTCCTGGTTCTCTTTCCCCAGGCGAATCTTAAGCGAATTAATCTTACTGTAATCTTCCTGTGTTTTTCCTAATTCATTCTTGAGGTTAACAATTTCTTTATTCAATTCTTCAATCTGAGTAGATGCCTCTGCCTCTGTAGCTCCTAACTTCTCCTGGCTGGCGGACTTTTGCCGGCTAAGTTCTTTTTGCAGAGAAGCTATTTGCTGTTCTCGTCCGGCTTCCTCCTGGCTAAGCTTCGTAAGCTTCTGATTAGACTGCGCGATTTCTTCCTTTATCCTGTCCTGGCTTTTTTTCAGCTCCTGGTAATCAGTGGAAAGTTGATTCTGAACTCCTGAATTCTGATCAAGCTCTTCTTGTAGCTGTGTGAGTTTTTCTTCCTTTTTCTCAAACCGGCTATAGAGGTCTTTTTTCTCTTGCTCTAATATGGAATAACTATGCCTGGAACCGGTTAACTGCTCGAAAAGCTGCTGGTAATCTGCCTGCAGGGCCTGGTCTTTCTTGTTTAGTTGCGCATAGGTCTTATTGGCCTGAGTTAGTTCATCTTTAGCCTGATCCAACTCAAGCAAAAGCTCTTTTTTCTCCTGCTCGGACTTCTGGCGGATATTGGCTAAAGAATCCAGTTTATCTTCGCGGTCAGCAATGGATTTGCCTAATTCCTCGTTGTCTTTCTTCAGTTTATCCTGCTTTTTAGTCAGTTCATCAATTTCAAGGGAAGCTTCCTGTATCTTGCCCTCTAAGCCGAACTTATCTTCTTTAACTTTATTGTAATCTGCCTTGTATGCGTCTAATTCTTTTACCAGTCCTGCGGCTTCTTGAGCCAA
>JAHJCI010000038.1 GCA_018813085.1 Candidatus Omnitrophota bacterium
AAATAAATATAAACATTATTTTAAAGTTAAGTGATTCAGGTTAATAATTAATTAAAATTTTTGCTTCCTTCCTGGCCCACTTATCGGTATCCAGGATATCCTGCAGGCTTGGCCGGGTAATTACTTTATGCCTCCTCATTACTTGCTCAATTATCCCGGGTATATCTGTAAAATTTATCCTTCTATTTAAGAAAGCCTCCACTGCTATTTCATCGGCAGCGTTCAACACGCAGGGCATGGTTGCGCCTTTTTCTGCTGCCTCTATAGCAAGCCCCAGGCAGGGAAAAACCTTAAAGTTCGGTTTCTCAAAATTCATCTTCCTTAGTTTGAAAAAATCTAAGTGCCTGATTTTATTCGGCCTGCGCCGGGGATAAGTGAGTGCATACTGGATAGGTATGCGCATGTCGGTTATTGCGATTTGTGCCAATATTACCCCATCGATAAACTCCACCATCGAATGGATAACCGCCTCGGGATGAATAACAATCTCTATTTGAGATAAATCCAGGCCGAATAAACACATTGCTTCGATAATTTCCAGCCCCTTATTCATCAGCGTCGCAGAATCTACGCTAATCCTCCTGCCCATATTCCAGCGCGGATGCTTAAGGACATTACGGATACTTATGCGCCTAAGCTGCCGGGGATTATGATTCTTAAAAGGCCCACCCGAAGCCGTAAGGTATACCTTCCTTAACTGCTTCTTTTCTTTCCCGTCCAAACACTGCCATATTGCCGACTGTTCGCTGTCAACCGGTAAAATCTCAACCTTATGCTTCTTGGCAAGCTTCATTATCATCGGCCCTGCGATCACCATCGCCTCTTTATTAGCAAGGATAATCCTCTTTTTCATCTTGATACATTCTATCAACGGCATAAGCGCATTCGCTCCTGAGATTGCCAGCACTACTATATCGGCATTAGAATGCCGTATTAAATCCCGCAGCCCTTCTTCTTTGCTTAAAACCCTGCAACGCGAAGATACCTTTGCCGCTGCCCTTTTTGCCGAAGCCTCTTGCACAAGACAAATCCATTTAGGGTTAAACTGCTTTGCCTGCCTTAATAAAATATCGCTATTTGAATTGGCACTCAAGGCAACAACACGAAATCCGCCTGTTTTTCCCCGGGAATCAACAGGTTCCTTATTCAGGGCTGCTATCACCTTCAGGGTGTTCTGTCCGATAGAACCTGTTGAGCCTAATATAGCTACACGTTTCATATCATTCAATTTAGAATAAATATCCAACACCGCCAGGCCGCAAAATTAACGCAAAATCGCAAAGAATTTTTCTTTTCCTTCCTGCGGATTTCTTGGCATTTCTGCCGGTAATTAATAATCTTTTATAGGAATTTACCGAAATGTAAAATCCAAAAATAGAATGCCGGAGCCGTGAATAAAAGGCTATCTATGCAATCCAGGGCTCCTCCCATACTTGAAAAAATATTACCCGAATCTTTCACTATACAGTCGCGCTTCATCAATGATTCCGACAAATCACCCAATTGACCCAGGAAACCCAGGAAAAAACCCAGGATTAGAAGATGAAGATAACTAAACTCCGGCGGCATGAAAATCTTACTTGCCAAGGCTGCGAATATGCTGAATAAAATTCCTCCGATAAAACCCTCTTTTGTTTTATTCGGGCTGACGCGCGATATCAAAGGACTGCGCCCGAAACGGCTACCCAGGAGATAGGCACCTATATCGCCTGTTTTTGTGATTAAAACTACCGTTGCCAGCATCCCCGCCCCGGTGCTTAGATAACGTATTTTCACCAGAAAACTCATAAACCAGGCTATATACAGCACTCCGAATATAGTCGTGGAAAGGCTGATAATAACACCACTGTTTTCACGGCGCCTGAATTGAATTAAAATCAGTGCCAGTAGCGCTGCGATAATAAACAATAATTCCCAGCCGCGCGTGAATTCAAAGCGGAAACATATCGAAAATAAAACCATCAGGCCGACGCCCATGCCGAAATATTTAAAAATCACTATATCCTTCTTCTCGATCATGCTGAAAAACTCGTATAAAGCAAGCATAGAGAAAAAGATTATCATTAGATTCGTCAGCCAACTGACGGCTATAGAGAAAGCAACTACCAGGATTAAAGCTAAAGCAGTGAGTACGCGCTTGGTTATCATATTCGCCCGAATCTCCTCTGTCTCTTTTGATATTCAATGATTGCTTTAACCAAATCTTCCTTTGTAAAATCCGGCCAATATTTTTCCGTGAAATAGAGCTCTGCATAGGCGAGTCCCCAGATAAGAAAATTACTTATGCGTAACTCCCCGCTTGTGCGTATAAGTAAATCCGGCTCTGGAAGATCCGGCTGGTAAAGAAATTTAGAGAATAATTTCTCATCTAATTGATTTGCCTTGTATTTCTTTTCTGAAACCAACTGCGCAAACTCCCTTGAGGCATCCACGATTTCAGCCCTGCCGCCATAGTTGAAAGCTAACACTAGAGTCAAGCCGTTATTAGTGGCGGTGGAATCCTGGGCATGCTCAATTTTTTCTAATAATTCCCGGCTTAAAGAATTCCTGCTCCCTGCGATTCTCAAGCGGATATCATTCTTGTTAAGGTCATCGACTTCATTGACAAGAAAATCAGAAAAAGCCTTCATCAACATCCCTACTTCCTTCTTTGGCCTCTGCCAGTTCTCTGTAGAAAAAGCAAAAATCGTTATTGCCTTAATGCCTAATTCAGAAGCAGCTTTAACGACTTCACGGATCCTCTTAATGCCCGCACGATGCCCTGCGGAACGAGGCAACGCCCTTTTTCTAGCCCAGCGCCTGTTTCCGTCCATTATTATAGCTATATGTTTAGGGATATTATTCTTGTCTAACATCTTTCAAGATAAAAGAT
>JAHJCI010000039.1 GCA_018813085.1 Candidatus Omnitrophota bacterium
ATATTTAATAGATAATAAGGGTTATTGGGAATTAACGGAATTACCGTCTACCCTCTTTTTAAAGGAAGAGCGCGCTAACGGATATAAATTTATTGAGATAAAGCCAAATGAGGAAGAAATTCGCTTGGAAGATTTATGCAGAAAATTAGAAATAGAGACGCCTCAAGGATGGGATCGTAATATAGCGGGGGTTTATGCCAGATTTAAGCCGTCGCTGATAAAAGAAGCAATCAAAGACGGCCTGACCAGAGAAGGCTGCAGATTTCTTCTTGAGGTATTTTCCGCAATGGGTATAGAGGCTGAAGAGGTGGAGTCAATAAAAATATCACTTACTCAGGAAGGCCCTTATTACGGGGTATTTTGCGCCGATGTTAAGCTTAGAAACCAGGAAGTCCGGCATTTTGGATTGAATGTGGTTTTAAATAACAGCTTAAACGGCGATTTACAAAATGATTACCAAAACTTGAGTACCTTAGACGAACTACAAAACAAACTGGGATTAAAACTCGTCCCTCAGCCCTATGTTTTTGGGATAGGCAGATTCAAAGCCGATAGAGAAAATTCTATAGAGATGAGTTTCTTTACCGTTGAGTGGTTAAGCGACTATTGCGAGATACATAGAGATAGATATGTTAACAGGGACAGATTATATCTTTTGCCAAATTATATCCAGGCAAAGACAAATATAATTGAGAAAATCCTTAATGGAGAAGAATCCGCTTGCATAAGAAAAGAAATAATTTGCCTGCTTGCTTTGATTTTTGCCTCGACCTTTGAGGAGGGCAAGGGCGGATTAGTAATTAAGAGAATCAACTTAAACAACGGAGATTTTATGGCAAGAGCGCATCCGCAAGGGAAGTTCGATATTTGCCTAATTACCGCACGCGAATTTATAAGATTAAGCACTCCTAAGGAATTCATCGATTATTTAATACAATATGAAAACGAAGAATATATAGAAAAAAAGTTAACCGCCGATGGAATACAGGTAAGGACTGAGAAATTTAAGTTTTATAAAGAAGTATCGGAAATAAAAGAAGCAATCAGGGGCGCATTAGTTAAGCTTTACGGAGAAAAAGAAGGCCTGGCTATCACTGAAAAATGGTTTGCTGATTATTATACAGATGATTCTATATTTGGTTTACACTCAAGGCGTATAGCTCATTATAGCGACGGGCAAGAAGCGAGAAAGAGGCTGGAGTCTAAAGAAAATCAGAACCGGTTAAAGGGACTTTTATTGGCTATGGATAGCAGGGATATGAATAAACAAAAACAGGCGAAACCCAAGCTGGTAAGATTTAAGAATCAGAAAATCAAGCCTCTGCTGGATATTTTCGAAGCGGTAGATGATTTTGATGAACAGATGAAGATTTATCATAGTTTGTCGAGGCTCGCCAACCTTATTCATATCCCGGAGTTAATGAATTTCTATTTCAAGACGACGCGAGAAGATAAAAAGAACTGGGCCGCTATTTTACTACAGAGTTTGATGATACATGAAGATTCCATATTAACTGGTTCGCCTAAAAACGGGAATTCTATTGCTAGGACTAGCTTTAGCAGCCGCCTTGCCAAAATAAGAGCCTATATTTTAGACTTGATTATGAATAATTCAAACAGCGCAAAGACAGTATTAGATTGTTGCGCTTCGGATTGTAGCGCTACTCTGGATGTTGCCAAAATAATCCATGAACAGGATCGGGGCGTAAAGATTATAGCCATGGATATCAACGCGGTTGTGTATAAATTGACCGATAAAGAGGGGAATTTTGCCGTGCTTGACTCCAGAGGCAAATTAATACGACTGGACAGGGAAGACGATGCATTAGCCGAATTAAGAAAATCTGATATACCTAAGTTATATAACAGGATGAAGGCTCATCTTAAGAGAAAAATCGAAGTTACTAATGATGGCATAGCTGCTAATAGATATGAGGACGGGGAAGGCAACAGGATAGAAGCAATATATTTGATCCATCCCGAAGCAATAGAGTGGGCAATGAGTCATAATTTGGAATTCAGGCAAGGCAATTTCTTCGAGTTAACGCAAATAATTCCCCAAGAAAGCGTGGATATCGCTATTGCCGGTAATACGCTGGGAGAATGCTGGCAATATTATGACCGCCGGGATACTATAGAGGCAATGAAAGAAATCGGCCTTAGTTTAAAAGAAAAGGGTAAATTAATTGTGGGTAATAATCCTTCGCTTGTCTCGCTAGTGGATTTTCAGTTTCATGTATATGAGCGCAAAGGCAATAGATTAGAACTAATAGATACAATGGGAGAGCCGCGGGTCTGGAAGAATACCATAGTAGAGAAAATCCCTCTTATAAAATCCGCGCATGCACAGCCAGATACGCTTAATGATCCTTTTAGTTCTTTTGGCGACCGGCCCAATAGAATGAGAAGGTATGACAGTCATTCTGCGAAATCAAATGACATGGCCCAAGACTATGAAGTCCTAGATATATCTAAGCAGCTGGATGGATTTACGAGTTTAACTGAACTTGCGGGAAAGTTAGGAATTCCTAAGTCAACGCTTTCCCCATACTTAAAGCATATTATTGACAGACGAAATAGGGAACGTATAAACAGTTGGATGCCGGCTTATAAATTATTCAATGAACGCACCGTAAAAGCGATGAGAGAGATAATAAAAGTTGTTGAGCAAGAAGGAGGCAAAGCCTCAATTACAACGATAGCTCAAAGATTGAAAAAAAATAGGAAAGTGGTTTCGTCTGTTGTAAAACAGATGGATTTCGATTTGATAAACTGGTGTAGAAAAGTAACAGGACGGCTGCAGTTGGAAATTATCCGCCTGCAACCGGATAAAACCCGCCAGAAGATAATTCAGGCAATGAAGGAATTAGGTAACGAGGCATCCGTAAAGCAGATAACTGACAGGTCCGGGCTGCCCGATTCCACTGTTTCTGATCATTTAAAAAAGATTAAACAGGGGGCAGGTGAATTGCCGATTAGAATTATTCCTCATCCAAGGGGAACGAATATGGCGAAGGCGCAGGATAGAGTAACAGTATCCAGAAATAAGCAACAGCCACAAAATGTCAGAGAGAAGAAAGCCGGGGCAAAAACAGAACCAAGAAGCACAACATTTAAGAACCCGACAATTAAGCAATCAGGATTGCCTAACCCTACTGAATCGCGCCAAATTACTATTGTTATCCATCAGGATACGAAAGTCCAAGATGAACCTGCGGGCGCTAAAGATAAGCAACAGTCGGTAGAGACAAAGCCTTTGGTTTCAGAAACACAGATTGTTCCCGCAAAGGAGGGGAATAATAACCATACAATAATAAATTCTCAGTTATTCAGGCAATATCCGGGACAAATAATCGAAGAGGCGCAAAGAAACGGCAACAATGCTCTGGAGTTTATTAAGATGCTCAACGGAGTCAGAAAGGGCCTGATTCAAAGAGGATATCCACCTGCCTTAGCTACCCTTTTAGCGCGCCATTACAAAGATTTAGAAAATGCTGTTAAGGGAGTGGAGGTAGCCGTTGAAGCATTCTTAAAAGACAGAGACCCCGCACAGGTAGAGTTTCTCAGAGAGTTAAAATCAATAGTTCCTCAGGAGTTTCGGAGATTATTTAATGATTTCTCTGACAGAAGGCCCGATATGTTAAAGCAGTTTCTAGAATTTCCCGAAGGTAAAGAGCTGGGGGACGTTCCTCAAGGGGACACCCGGCCTCAAAAATCTTTCGATAGAGATTCAGCCTTAAGAGATGACTATGGTCAGGCAGATAGAGGATTGTTCGGCAATGGCGCCCGCGAAAGAGTGTCTCGCCGCACAGGCGAGATTGATTATCTGCTTGAGGCTTACGAGAGCGCCGAACGGGCAGGGCTAACAGGAGATACTTTCGACAGGGATTCGTTTATGCCATTTAGCCCAAGGCGAGGATTATTTGGAGTCAGATTCACAGGCACAAGGAAAAGTAGTCATAATATATCTGAGAATGAAGGTAATAACAACACAAAACTACCATATGTAGTGATTAAGAAGGCAGGGGCAGAGTATAGAATTGTAGGCGTCAACCATATAATAAACTACCCTGCGCAGTTCGTAGATAAAGTTAGCAAAGACAGCGATGTAATAATTCATGAAGGCACAATGCTTTTTGGTCAATCCCTGATATCCAAAATGAGCAATAAATTTTTCGGGATAATAGAGGAAGTAGCAAATGGAATAATAAAGAAAATGACCGGCTCGACAGTCACTCAGGAGTCACATAGGTCAGAAACGCTTAAAGCCGGACAGACAGTATTAAATTTGGATCTTGCTAAAAAGCATCACAATTTTAGCCCAAATGCAATGTCTAAGCTAGAAATCGCCAATATTATGTTATTTGCAAGCATAATGACTTATGTGCTGAATTTCGTAGAAATGCCCGTGTTTCTTTTCTACCTTTGTATTGCAACGATTTTTTCTATATTTTTTCTGACTGATTACTTTTTAGTGCGCAAACAGCAAAATACCTACTTGCAAACCATAGCCCTCGATTTCAGAAACTTAATTCATGCCGCAAAACTATCTCATCTTCCAAAAGTACTCAACAAATCTGATTTAATCATGACTATTGTGGTTGGCGCTGCTCATGTGCAGGGAATAAAGGAGTATCTGGAAGATGATAGATTAAGGCAAAATCGCTGGAATGATTATCTTACTCAGCCTAAATTATGGCGCCAGATAAATAAATATGTAGACTTAACAATGTCTTTTGAGATTATAGAGATTTCCGCCGATGAAAATAACGAAAATATCGCTCAAATCATTGGCACAATCGCTGATCTTCCCGGCCCGAGAGAGTTGTTGGCCAAACAGATTAGAAACAGGCTCCCCAGGCATTCCCTTGCCGCTCGCCTCTTGAATTTATTTAATTGCCGGAAGATTAATAATGCCCCGACAGAAGAAGACTTAGAACCGAGTTTCGTAGAAGAGATATTCAATGAGCTCCTGGCAGAATTAGAATCCACACAACCCGAAGCCGAAATTCAATTAGTTAAACATGCGTTTATATTTGCCAAACAGGCACATAAAGGGCAAATCAGGAAAGACAGAGTTACTCCCTATATCAGCCATCCCCTCATAGCAACACTTATTCTATTGTCTGAACTGGCATTGACAAATGAAGAGACAATTGCCGCGGTATTCTTGCATGATGTAGTTGAGGAAACTAAAAATACTATAGATGATATTGAAAGAGAGTTCGGCCCGGATATTGCCCGTAAGGTAGCTTTTCTTACGAAGCCAAGCAAGGATGAGGTTCCGGATGAACGGGAACGCAACAGAGTATATTTTAATAACTTACTGGGCTCTCCTAGAGATGTCCAGCTGGCTAAGGTTGCCGACCGTCTGGCCAATATCAGGGATTTAAAAGGATTGACAGAGTTGGAACGTCTGCAATATTTATCTAAAACCTGCGACAGCTTTATTCCCTTCGTGCTTGATTCAGGGAGAATACCCATAGATATAAAGATAAAAGTATTAAGAGAATTGCTGAATTTCCCGGAGATGAGAGAATGGCTATCATTAAAACAGAGACTCGATATTCTATTCTTGTTAGGATTCGCGAATATAACAACAAAGGACCTGGAAGATTTAGAGTACCGTTTAAAAAATTCAGCCAGAGAGGATATTCTTAATGCTTGGGGCAGTACAAGAGCTTTCTTAGGGGTATTATCCAGCGATGATTGGCAGGTTATAAAGTTGCACAATCTTAATCAATTAAAAGAAGAGGTTAGAGATAAAGCAGGCGAAATTTTAAATGAACTCAATAAAATTGCAGGTCCGGATTCTCTGGGAAGTAGAAATCAATTAGGATATGGGTTATTAAATGGAAACGCTCCCCAATGCCACGAATTTGAATTATTAGAAGGTATTAACCATCTGACACGTACATTATTAGATTTGGATAGCCGGATTCCGGAAGGCGAACATATTGTAATTCTCTTTACAGGACAGAAGAAAACAGGCAAAACAACCTTATGCCGTTTATTTAAGCGTTTTGGCTTGGTAGGTATTGATAAAGATGCAATGAATGTCATAGAGCTTGACCGGGAGGAAAAGAGAGTAGGTTATAATAGGGATAAAGGCCCGGAGATTCTCAGAAAGATATTCTCTGAGAATAAAGGAAGATTTATTTTTATTGAGGGACTTAATGGGCCTTATTGGTTTAATGAATATTTCGATAAGGATAAAAATGTTCTTACGGATAACGCTGTTAAGTTAGATATGGCTGTGAAAGTAGAAGCGAGCACAGAGGTTAGAATAGAAAGGATTAAGCCCAAAGATAGGGTTTGGCTGTCTCTCGAGGAAGAAGCGTTTAATGAAGAACCGGCAGCCCTTAAGTTTGGAATACCGGCGTTCAGAATCAATAACGATAAAAGTTTTAGCGAGTTAGGCAGGGAGCTTCATAATCAATTTACCAGAGATTCATATGTCCAAATAGCAGAGAAGAAAAAACTTAGTGTCGGTATGGTGAAATTCCTCATAAGGAAAAATCGGGGCCTCTGGGATAGAATCAAGAGGCATTCTCCATTCTTAAAACAGGGAAATCCCGGAGGAAAAACCAGAGATAGAAGGAAGGAGTTTGCCCAAAAAGTAAATGGAATTTTGCAAAACGATAGAAATCGCCATATTAAGATAATAACCTTCATTTCAGTATTTGCTATCTCTGTTCTTGTTATCTTTTTACGAGACATCATAGGGGGATTAGGGGTTATTGGTTATTTCGGAGCATTTCTTATCGCAATGTTCGATAATTTGGCAACTTTCATTCCCATAGGCATTATAGCAATTACTTCCCTAGCAGCAAACTTTAATCCTGTTCTATTTGGTCTTTCCGCGGGCCTGGGAGCGACTTTTGGCCTAATTACCAGTTATATTCTTGGCCGGAGCACAGTTAAAGAGCACAAAACGATAACCGGCTGGATGCATAAAAGATGGGCATGGGTGTTTATCATCTTGGCTAATTTTCTTCCTTTGCCTCTTGTTGGGTTTACCGGGATAGCAGCGGGTATCGCAACGTATCCTGCAAAAAAATACTTTATATTTTCTGGCTTAGGCAATATCCCAAAACATATCCTCTATTTTATGTATGGCACCCCGTATGTATTTTTCATTATCTCCAAATTTTCCCTTGCCTTAGGCATAAGCGATACGCTTCTTTTGTTTTTATTAGATATAGTCATGTTCTCAATTCTAGGATTGTTTTTGTTTAAGAAAAGCAATTCTGGCTCAGGGGCTGCAGATAAGGATTCCCAATCGAAAGTAAAACAGATACGGGTCCTCTGGAAGAAATTTAAAAAAATTCTCAAGATAATAATTATCATTCCGTTTGGTTTATTTACACTTGGTTCAGACTCTAGTAAGGACGGGCCAGAGGAAAGAGAGGGGTTTTTATCCCTTCAAGAAGCCTTGGATTATGTATTTATAATTCTTAACTCAGTTAAACCCTTGGCGGCAGTAGAATATCTGGATGGCCCGAAGAAGAATTCCCAGGAAGGTAGGGTGAATGTTACATTTGCAAGAGAAACTACAGTTGATAAAGAAATTAAAAGAAATGTATATAAGCCAACGAATATTACAGAGACTATAGAAATAAAGGCCTTACTTTTAGAAGATAGAATATCATTAGGATTTAGTTCCACCGGCGGCGCCAAATCTGGCATATCAGTCAGGCTCAATCAGCCTTCAGAAGAAGCAAAGGCTATGATTAATGAGATACTGCAGGAATATTTAAGAGATATTGGCGCGATTTATCTGGGGGACGTTCCCCCAGGGGACACCCCGCATAATCCAGGGTTAGGCCCCGGCACATACGCCGACATAGAATATCCGCGGCATGAGATATTATCGGATCCTCAAGGTGCCTCAACGAGTATGAATGAATGGAATCAGATAACCTGGAGAGAAAATAAACCAGGTAATGTTAAGGTGGCACTGCGCGCGGTAAAGAAATATTTTGGCAATGGGCAATGGTTCAGTTTAAAGGATTATCTTGCGAAGATAGATTTAGAATTTAATTATCGCATGAAGAATGGCCATGCCGTGAATAGCGCTAGGGCGAGAATAAGCCTTCAGGAGTTAGTTCAATATGGATTCCTTGAGTCAAAAAAGGAAGGCAAGTATTATAAATATCGTTACGCTGAAAACAGGAGGGCATGGCACAATGTAAATGTGCAAGGATCGTCAGATGAATTTAAACGGGATATAGGTGTTAATAAAGATTCTTCGCAGCCTCGCATAATCAGAGGCAGCATCAATGGCAAAGAAGTCAACTATACGGATAGAGTTTCAGGCGAGCCTTTTAATCTAAGGCCAGCAAGAGGGTTATTAGGGGATGAAATTAGTTCAGATGAGGCAAAAGCAAAACAAGACGCAATACGGGATTTTAATAATACAGTAAGCGCAGGGCAAGAAGGCGAGCAAGAATCAGAATCCCAAATAAAAGAAGATGAAGGTAAGGGTATCGAGTTATCAGTTTCCTTGCGCGAAAAAAGAAGCAGGGTTTCTCTGGCGGATGAAGAGGTGTTTATATTGATTTCCCGCGCTGAGACCGTTGAAGAGTTAGCAAGGGAAACGGGAATTATGCCCAGTAGAGTCCCGGCTTACATTACCAGCATTATTACTAAATTTGGTATTTTTGGTATTAAGATTAATACTCTTGGTGGGGCAAGAATGGAATTTTTTGAGCTTAGGAAACAAGAGCTTCTGCAAGCAGGATACTTATTCACGTCAAATGAAGAGAGGATTCTTGAAACAGTTACAGTCAATCCCGGATTAATGCAAAAAGAACTCGCAGGTAGATTAGATCTTTCCAAGGCTACGATTAGCAGGAAGATAGGCAGTTTGAAACAGCTGTATTTACTCGTAGAACTGAATATGGGATTGGAAAACAGGGTATATTTGGCCGGACAAGCCCCAAAAATTGCCTTAACAGAAATTCAGCGAAAAATTTTGGATGCGATTCAAGATGAGCCCGGCCTGCTTCAAAGAGAACTTGCCAAAAGGTTAACTATTCACGTGAATACGCTTAGAAGAACAATAGCCGTATTAGAGAAACTCGGCTTAGTCGTCAGGGTAAATACAGGCAGAGAGTTTAGAATCTATCCGGCACAACAGGTCCCTAAGGTTGTCTTGACGCAAGTTCAGGAAAAAATCCTGAATGCCGCAGGAAAGAATCCCGGCCTATACCAAAGAAACCTTGCCGGCATGACCAAACTTAATGAGGCTACGATTAGCTATAATGCCGCGAAGTTAAAGCGATTAGGCCTTGTTAAAATAGCGCATGAAGGCAATAGAAGAAGAATTTATCGACGGGGGCTTTATGGTGCCGGAGCCCGCGAGAGGGTAGCTCGTCGCACAGGTCAAATTGATTATCTCCTTGAGGCCCATAAGAGCGCCCAGAGGGCAGGGCTGGCAGAA
>JAHJCI010000040.1 GCA_018813085.1 Candidatus Omnitrophota bacterium
ACGCGCATAGTATTTAAACCAGCATCGAATAATCGGGATATAATCCTTGGCTTGCTCGCATTCGTATTGATATTGATTATGCCTTTTTGAGTCTCTTTCCTGATCAGCCGTATTGATTGCTCCACGGTATTACCTGATAAAAGAGGTTCCCCTTCGCATCCCTGGCCAAAGCTCACAATAGGGTTTTTTGATTTCAAGATATGAAAGACGGCTATATCCCTTATCTCCTCGGGAGTAGGAATGAATTCTATCCGTGGTTGTGTGGCGGGGCATCGTTTGGATGTTTGATACGAGATGCATCCTGCGCAGCCAGCGTTACATACAGGCGATGACGGCAGCGGCGCTTCATATCGCGAGAGAAAGAAATTTTGTGCGTTTGGACAACCATAATTAAGAGCGCATCTTTTAAGATGCCTCAGTAGTCTATTCTGCGGAAATAGCCGCCTAAACTTTGCTACATTCTTTCTAACTTCTCTGATCTTGATAAAACAGGAATCGTGCCTTCTGTCGGAGTCGACTTTTATTGCCGCGACGTAAAATTCGCCTTTATAAAACGCGCAAGCCGCATACGCGAATAGCGGTAAAATCTTGGGGTTTCCAAATTCTTTATAAGAACTATTGTAGGTAACTGTAAAGCCGGGCGGAGTAAATGCAGCAACGGAAAAACACATCCTTATTTTTTGCGAAGACGGCTTATTGCCTAGAACCGTAAAACATCCTTTAATGTTATCATAGGCGACTGGCGCCCTATCCGGCATGAAAAATAGGCGGCTGGCCTGCGGCAGTTTAATAAGTTCGGCTCCTGGCAACCTAAAGAAGCGGCCGCCTTTCATTCCAGTCGCCTCTAATTGCGGAATGGGATATATCCGCCCTTTTATATCAGAAATCAGTAATTGCGCTGCCTCTTTTTTAATTATATTTACCCCGTCTTTTGGGTCGACTGCGCTCACCTTTCTCTCGAATGCGTTCGACTCCGCTCGGCATTCGCGCTGAGCTTGTCGAAGTGCGAACCATCCCCGAGGGATTGAACCGGGATTGTTGTGGACGCTCATTGCTTTTGCGCCATGGCCTGGACTCTCCCTCGGCTTTTTTCCAAGGCCTGGATTCTCCTGTGGTTTTCCTCCAAGGCCTGGACTCTCCATCGGTTTTTTTCCAAGGCCTGGATTCTCCTGTGGTTTTCCTCCAAGGCCTAGACTCTCTATCGGCTTTTTTCCAAGGCTTAGGCTGCCCTTGTTTTTTCCGCCAACGCATAGGATTCTCGTGGTTTTTCCGCTTAAGGCTATCCTGTTCCTCAATTCCAGCTGCAGCACTCCGCATCATAAAGCTACGCGAGCGCCTGCCCCCTTTATATCCTTCTGTTTTCTGAAAAACCGTATTAAGCCGGACATTTTTGTCATCCTTCTCTTGACGGGGATACTGCTCGACATCCATATTAATCTCTGATCGTATCTTCTTTCTTTTTCTACTCTCCTGGCCTGCTTCCGATTTAGGGCGCGCCGCCTCAACATTAAGAGGCCGGCCCATAAATTCCTTTCCGGCCAAAGCGGCTATCGCAGCTTGCGCCTCTTTCTCATCAAGCATCTGGACAAAACCAAACCCCCTTGATTTTTTCCCATTCTTCTGTATTACAATAAACACGGAAGCAACGCTCCCGAAACCTTCAAAGAGCTTACCTACATCTGTCTCAGTAGAATTAAACGATAAGTTACCCACAAAAATATTCATAAACACTCCTGGCTTTTATTCTTAAACAATTTTTTACCAATACACATAATGGATGCGTGCTTCGATTGAAGGATTTCGCAATTGGCTATATTCGGAATAGATAGAAAATCTGGTGGCAAGTTCTGAAATTTAAGAGGAATACATCTAAAATTACTGCGAGGATCATCCCCGAAAGATTTAAAACGTTACCTTTGCGGATATGCTATAAGGAAAAGGCTAACAAAATCTCTTCTTTTAACGGCCTTCGTTCTTGCGCTTTGAAAAACAATCCCTGCAGTATATTGGACGGTCATCTCTGGGCTTAAAAGGGACTTCGCATTCTTTCTTGCATTCTGCGCAAATTGCCTTGTGCATCTCGCGAGGCCCGCCGAATCCACCACCACCCTGATACCCCATGTTTCCTCCTTACACAGTAAGTGTATACCGACCAATCCAGCCCAGAAGGGGCTCACTTGGCAATCCTTTATGCCAAGGTGCGATATAGCCGGGTATTATTTCTGTTAAAAATTATAATCCCTAAGCTTTTTAATTATAGTGCTGTTATAGATAAATTTCAAGTGTTTCTTTTCGTATTATTTTCTTTGCTAGTTCTACCCACAAAAAAACTCTCTAAATTGATAATTTAAAGAGAGCAAATGTAACCTTATTCCTTTTTTCGTCGGAAACGCCCCAAAAAATATCTGCTTATTGGTTCTACCGAGTTAGAACCGCCTTGGTTAAACAACAGAGCTATAGATCGAATAGAAAATCTCACTATTTTCTATTTTCTACAAATTTGGCTATGCCAAATTTGCTGGGGCCCCTTGATAGTAAGGCGCAAGGGAGCCTCTCCTTAACTGCGTATGCCTATTATATCTGAATTATAGTTAATAAACTAGGAAGTGTCGCATTGTGAAACGGCCTCCTAATCTAACTCTTCGATTGCTTCACTAACAATACCATCCATAAGCTCTTTTACTGAA
>JAHJCI010000041.1 GCA_018813085.1 Candidatus Omnitrophota bacterium
GGGTAATCGATAAACGCTTGATCTTTTCACGATTAAGGCCAATTTTATATTCCTGATTTTCTAAAGGCCGCTCTATCTCGACATTCTCCAGCGCAGGATTGTTCTCCATTGACTCGGCGAGCTGTTCAGCAATCGTATTCCTTATCTGATCATCATTCTCCTGAACAATCAACTCTACCGGGCTACCTGAAGCGAGCCCCCAGCGGCTCTTGGCAATTCTTATATCTTCCAGGTCTTTTATATCCGCGAAGTGTTTCTCCCACTCTTTAATCAATTGATCGGCTGATTTTTTGCGCTTTTCTTTCGGCAGAATTTCAACAGTCATGCGGAATTTATTCTCTTCAACAGCCCTTCCCCACCTACTCCTGGCTATCTGCGTCCTGAAGCCTATAACTTCTTTCCCAAGGTACGGCGCGATCACCTCCTCTATCTGCCTTGTCAATTCAGCGGTACCATACTTATCTACCTGTTCACTAGCCTCGCCGGTTAAGGAAATTTCCCTAGTTTCCTCATTCGGAAACATCACATACTTCATCTTCGCCTTTATCAGATAGCCCGAAAAGGCAAACAATAAGATAAATACCAGAAATATGTGCCATTTATAAGGAAGAATCTTATTTAAGGCCTTGGCGTAATTATCCTCTATTCTGTTAAACCAGTGCGCTTTATTGAGTGGAGAACTATTTTTTCTAAACCTGCTTGCAAGCTTATTAAATAGCGGGAAGTCCAAGAGCATATGCCCAGGCAGTATGAATAATGATTCAAACAGGCTCGCTCCAAGCATGAAAAATATGATCGGCGGGATAAACACAAGTATCTTACCAAAGCGGGCGCGAAAGAAAAAGAGCGGAACAAAGGCAATACAGGTTGTCAAAATACTTGCTAGCACAGGAGTGAAAACAAACGCAGTCCCTTTAACCACCGATTGCTCAGGCTCACCCCCCTCCAGGCGCAGGCGGGTAATATTCTCTGAAACCACAATAGCGTCATCAACAATCATGCCCAATACTATTATCACCGCGGCAAGGGTAATATTATTGATCGTATAGCCGGCCATTGATGCACAGATCATCGAAAAACAAAAAGTAAACGGTATGCCCATAGCCACCCAGATACCGGCTCTAAAATTCAGGAAAATAAAAAGCGTAACCAATATCAATATAAACCCGATCAAGCCGTTAGCTAAAACAATCGAAAGTCTGTTTTTCAGATCCACGGATGCATCATCCAACGCGAGAAGCTCAATTTTCGTGTCTTTGAGGCTATTATTTTGAAAACTCTTAATTTGATTTTTTACCTCCTCAAGCGCCTCAAGTATGCCGTAAGAACTATTTTTGACCACCCTGATAATTATGCCTTCGCGGCCGTTAACTTTAAGTATTGAATCATTCTTTTTAAAACTGTGCTTGATATCCGCTATATCCTTAAGCCTAACAAACTGCCCCTCAAAGCCGCCTTGTATTACAAGATCTTCTAATTTTTTAACTGTATCAAGCTCAGAGAGCAATGTTACCTTTGGCTCATTCTTTGTTTCCACGCTTCCGGCGGGCTGGCGGATATGGCTATTTTTGACTTCCCGCATCGCTGTATTAAAAGGAATATCGAATTCCCTTAACTTTTCCGGCTTAACCTTGATCTGTATTTCTTCCTGCAGGTAACCAGACTTTTCAATGCTATTTACCTCAGGTAAATTCAAAAGCTGCTGCTCAAGCGTATATACATACTGCTGAAGCCGCTTGCGTGAACCATTATCAAGAAGATGTTTCTGAGTATCAATTAAGGCTATATCAATGATCGCCATTTTAGTAGTCTTCCAGACATGCACCTCTGGTTCATCAATTACATCGTCAGGCAACTTCACATCCAAGACCGCGTTTCTTACTTCCATTAAGGCCTCATCGAGATCAGGATAATTTTTCTCAAAATCAATACCTATATTAGTACCTCCATCGCTGGAAGTACTGGTAATCCTATAAACTCCGTCAAGGCCTCTTACCTGCTCTTCAAGAGGCTTAGTGATAAAATGCTCGACTTCTTCGGCACTCGCTCCAGGATAACTCGCCACTACGTGGGCGTGGTCAAATTCAATATCAGGCATCTCCTCTTTACCGGTATTATTCCAGGCAATAATGCCGCCGATAAAAACAATCACAAACATTAAGTTTGTCAGCAGGTGCCGCTTAACGAAATAGGAAATAATTTTCTCTATAACACTCATAGTTAAATATTATAAATTATCAATAAGTAGAAAGCTACTCAGTTTATTTTCGTCAATAACTTCGATATCCCATCTTTGGATTTCATTCAAAGCTGGCTACGCATTCCGCCCTAACGCCGTAGTCCCCTTGACGATTCGAGAATAAATATTAAAAGCCGGGCCTTCTCCTGTTTCATGAGGAAAATCACTCTTAATTTCCAAGGTCGATTATATATATAATACCTTTCTATATCAAGATAATTCTGAAATTAGAGGAGCTATTTCCTCGCGAAATTTGAGCACCTTAAGTTTTTATTTAGCGAAATCCTGCGAGTGCTACAAAATTATCGAAGAGAATTTTGTAGCGGTTACGAAGCAGGATTGTCCGTTTTATCCGGTATTTTTTGTCTGGGAATTGCGTAACTATTTGATGGATAAATAGATGTAAAATGTCCGCCCTTGAGAGACGGACATTCATAATTTAATACCTTTTATTGGCTTATTTTAACTATCTGAGGCCCTTAAAGAGTCCTTTTTCCTCGCTGTTAAAAACCGATTATATTTTTTGCACCTGTCGCCGAAGTAGTGGACAAAAGAAATAAGATCCTTCATCATCAATTAATCTCTTGTAATGAACCCATCCGCCTTCTCCCTCACCTTCTCAACCTCAATTATCTTTTATAATCTCCTCCACTCTCTCCACTTCTCCATCTTTATACCAGAATTGATAATCCCACTTGCCGTCTTTATCTATGTCCACTTCTTACTACAACTTGCATCTCATAAACAATTTTTCAATAATGGGATTAACAGCTTGCTTGAATTAATTTTTTATATAACATTTCATACTGATCCGTCATTTTTTCAA
>JAHJCI010000042.1 GCA_018813085.1 Candidatus Omnitrophota bacterium
CCTTAGAGAATAGAGAATTAATAGAGCGCTTACAGAAGAGAAGGCAGAAACTGGAAATTATTCTGAAGGCATATAATTATTTAAGCGGTATTTTTAACCTGGATTTATTAGCCGACATTGTTACGGAAAAAGCAATTCAGTTAGTTGAGGCCGAAAAGAGTTCCTTAATGGTGCTTGAGGAATCTTCAGGCGATCTGGTCGTCAGGGGCCAGAAGGGGCTGAAACAGCCAGAATTGCCCTGGAGGATGAAAATCGGAGAGCTGATTGCCGGCTGGGTAGCGCAGGAAGGCGAAGCATTATTAGTAGAAGATATTTACAGCGATTCGAGGTTCAAATTTTCTTCTAAAAACAGGGAATATAAAACCAAGTCTTTTATATCGCTGCCCCTTAGAGTGGACAGCCGTATTATCGGGGTAATGAATGTTGCCGATAAGTTAAAAGGAGTAAAAATTTTTACGCAAGAGGACTTAGAATACCTTAAGCTTCTTGCGCACCAGACGGTAGCACAGATTGCAAATATTATGCTCTGCGATAAATTATCTTCTCTGGCAGTTACCGATGCGCTTACTAATATCTTCAATCACCGTTATTTTCAGGAACGTATCGAGATAGAGATTGTCCGCGCAGAAAGATATAAACGCACCTTAAGCCTCTTGATGTTTGATATTGATTTTTTCAAGATATACAACGACCGTTACGGCCATCTGGAGGGGGATAGGGCTTTGAAAGAAGTTGCCCGTATAATGAAAGAGAAGCTTCGGCAGGTAGATATCATATGCCGTTATGGAGGAGAAGAATTTACGGTTATCCTTCCGGAAATAGATTTAAAGGGAGCAATGCTTGTAGCTGAAAAAATCAGGAAGGCAGTCGAGAGCGAAAGCAAAGGAATATTTGATAAAGACGTCAAAGCTGTAACTGAAGAGGTTCGCAGGGCAGTGCATGAGGACAAGGTGAGCAAAAAGGCTCTCGGCGTAACTATAAGCGCAGGCGTAGCAATCTATAAGGAAGGATTAAGTAAAGATGCCCTTATTTCCCAGGCAGATAAAGCACTATATAATGCAAAAGAAAAAGGCAGGAACAGGACCTGTGTTTTTAGTTAATCGGGGAAGGAATAACGCATGCTAAAGATTAAGGATTTGTTTGTTGAAATCGCCGGTAAACAGATTATCAAAGGTGTTAACCTGAATATCGAAAAAGGCAGTACTTGTGTGCTTATGGGCCCTAATGCCAGCGGTAAAACCAGCCTGCTGATGACAATCATAGGTATGCCGCAATATAAAATAACCCGGGGAAAAATTATTTTTCAGGGAAAAGACATTACGCAACTTCCCCTGAACGAACGGGCAAAGATGGGTATCGGGATAATGTTTCAGAAGCCTCCTCAGGTTAGGGGCGTCAAATTACGCAAGATATGCGATGCGCTCTTGTCTTCTCGTCAGACTAAGAAATCAGAGGAATTTGCCCGCGATTTAGACCTTACTGAACATTTAGAAAGAGACTTGAATTACGGATTTTCCGGAGGGGAATTAAAAAGGTCGGAATTATTTCAATTGCTTTGCCAAAATCCTAATTTGCTCCTGCTTGATGAGCCGGAATCAGGCGTAGATTTGGACAACATTGCTTTGGTTGGGCGTACGATTAATGAACTACTTCATCCGGATAAGAACAACAGCCCTTCCGGGATTATCGTTACCCACACCGGGTATATATTACAGTACGTAGAGGCAGATATAGGTTATGTGTTACTGAATGGAAAAATTATTTGCGAAGGCAATCCCCTGGACTTATTTAAAGGGATTAAGAAACACGGTTACGAAAGGTGCGGTGAATGCAAGATAAAACACAAGATAGGGCAGAAGAGAGCAAAGACAAAATAGCTGCTTTTGGGCCGGATATAGATATCTCTAAGTTTCAGAATCCGGAAGAAAGAGAGTCCATCAAATCCCTTTTAGATTTGCCTGAGGAATTAATGCGCGCTGCCGAAGGCGTTGGTGTAGAATTGAAGGAAGAGGCCCGGGCAGGGACATTCTTCCAGCTAGACCATAGCGTAATCTATCAGAAGATCAGGGATTCATACCAGGGCCAGGTAGAGATTATGAGCATTACTGAGGCACTGGAGAAATATCCTGAGATAAGAAAGAAGTATTATTGGAAAGCAGTTTCCGTAGATAAGGATAAATATACCGCGTATGCTGAATTACACCCGATGCACGGATATTTTATCCGCGTTTTAAAGGGGAACAAGGTCGGCCATCCGATACAGTCATGCCTCTTATTACAGGAAAATGCGACATTGCAAAATGTGCATAATATCATTATTGTTGAGGAAGGCGCAGAGGCCCAGATTATTACCGGCTGCAGTATTGCGCCAAAAGTGAAAGCAGGGCTGCATATCGGAATCTCGGAATTTTATCTGGAGAAAAACAGCAACCTTACTTTTACTATGATTCATAATTGGGCGGAGGAATTTCATGTGCGCCCTCGTTCGGCTGCCATATTAGAAGATGGAGCGGTTTTCACCAGTAATTATATACTCCCTAAGGCAGCGCGTTCAATCCAGATGTTTCCTTCAGCTTTATTAAAAGGGAGGGATTCAGTTGCCAATTTCAATTCCCTGCTTTGGGGTTTAGGCGATTCCTATATTGATGTGGGGTCTAATATTATTCTTGAGGGAGACGGCTCGCGCGGCCAGGCAAGGATGCGTTCTATTTGTTATGACCGGGCGCAAATTTATGCGCGCGGTATACTTGAAGCCAGGCATAATAATACTCGCGCACACCTTGATTGCCGCGGCATACTCTTCTCTGAGCAGGGAAGGTCTTTGGCAATACCCGAACTCATAGCAAACAAGGCCCCGGGAAGCACCCTGTCGCACGAAGCGGCAATCGGCCCGATTAATGAAGAAGAAATTCACTATTTGATGAGCCGGGGATTGAGCCGTGAGGCAGCGATAGCTATGATTGTAAAGGGATTTGAGGATGTTTCAATACTTGGTTTGCCCGCAGAATTAGAGTCATACATTTCTCATATTATGGAAATGACTCAGAAGGAAGCCTTGTAATTGTATTTTCGTGTTGCTATGTAAGCAGGTTTCGGGTTTAGGTAATATCCGATTTAAAAGAAGGAGCAAAGAAGAATGAGAAGTGATGGCCGTGACTTTAACCAGATACGCAAGGTGAATATTAAACGTAATTTCATAGAATACGCCGAAGGCTCTTGTTTGATAGAGTTAGGCAATACCCGGGTTATCTGCACTGCTTCCGTAGAAGAATCAGTGCCTCCTTTTTTAAAAGGGGCAGGGACAGGCTGGGTTACTGCTGAATACGGAATGCTTCCCCGTTCCTGCAAGACAAGGATTTCGCGCAGTAAGAATTCCGGGCGTACCCAGGAGATACAAAGACTGATAGGAAGGTCTTTGCGCGCCATAACAGATATGCAGAAGTTAGGCGAACGTACAATCTGGATTGATTGTGATGTGATTCAAGCCGACGGAGGTACGCGTACGGCAAGCATCACGGGAAGTTTTATTGCCTTGGCCGACAGCCTTAAAAGTATCAGAGCTAGCGGCCTAATCAACAGCATACCTCTTAAGGACCTGGTCGCCGCGATAAGCGTGGGAATCGTTGCCGGAGAATCATGCCTTGATTTGAATTATGCAGAGGATTCCCGGGCAGATGTAGATATGAATGTTGTAATGACCGCAGGCAATGAATTTATCGAGGTACAGGGTACGGCAGAAAGAGCTTCTTTTAAAAAAGAAGAAATGGATGAACTCCTTGAATTAGCCAAAAACGGCATTATACATTTGATTGGCCTACAGCGTAATTTGTTTAAGGATATCCTAGGATAAGTTATCCAGAAAGTAATATTTACATATTACACAGTAGCAATTATCGAAGCATTATTGATTGATGGAGTTTTATGAGAAGAAAGAGAAAAATTGAGCTGGTGGTTGCCAGCAGGAATAAAGATAAGGCTAAAGAGATAAAGGAAATATTAAAAGGATTGAATCTTAAAATTTCCTCTTTAAGCGATTATCCCAAAGCGCCTTATATTTTAGAAAACGGAAAGACATTTCAAGAAAATGCTATAAAAAAGGCTGTGAAAATCGCTAAATTTACCGGAAAATTAACCTTAGGTGAGGATTCAGGGCTTGAAGTGGATGCCTTGAGAGGGGAGCCGGGTATACATTCTTCCCGTTTTTCAGGCAAAGACAAAAATGACTTAAAAAATAATTTTAAATTATTACGCCTCTTAGAGGGCCTGCCGCTTGCAAAGCGCAAGGCGCGTTATGTTTGCGGCGTTGCCCTGGCAGATGGAAATGGGCTGCTCGGGGTTGTCGAGGGCTGCTGCAGGGGATTAATCGGGTACAGGATGCAGGGTTCTTTTGGGTTCGGATATGACCCCTTATTCATCATCCCCAAATATAAGAAAAGCTTTGCTCAATTAGGGCCGCAGATTAAGCATAAAATCAGCCATCGTTTCCGCTCTCTGAATAAAGCCAGAAACCTGCTGCTTAAATATTTGAGCTAAAAATCCTTAGGCTAGTTTCATCTGGATTGACAAAAATACAGACGGTGTTATACTGAAATGAAAAAAAAGATAATTCAAAGATGAAAAAGAAACGCTCAGAAGAGATCAAAATGTTTTCCGATTCCGGCAGTATCTTAGAAAGTGCTGCGAGCAGGGATTTTTCTTTATTAGACGAGCTTATTAAGGCAAGCCTTCAGATGAGTGATTTTGATAATATCGATAAGCTGATTACATTTTTCGTAAACACAATAGCACAGTTATTCAAGGCAGCCCGTGTCTCTTTTATGTTTTTAGACGGCAATAGTAAAGAGTTATCTGTTAAGGCTTCTTACGGGCTGGGTGTTTCGGCAAATAAGGCAAAAATCAAGCTAGGCGAGATGTTTGTCGGCTGGGTCGCCCAGGAAAGAGAGCCTTTGTTGGTAAAAGATATTGAAGCCGAATATCCCAATTTATTCAAGGACAGGGTGTCGCGTTACAAGACAAGGTCATTTATTATTGTTCCGATAACGGCAAAAGAAGGCATTATCGGCATAGTCAACCTTACCGATAAGAAGGATTCAAGCGTATTTACCGAGGATGACTTGCGTCTCGCCAGGCTTATTTGTCATTATTTCGCTTTGAATGTAGAGAATATCAGGTTATCGCAAAAGAATACAGAACTGGCGATTATAGACAGATTAACCGGTTTATTTAACCACCGCTATTTTCAGGAGCATCTACTGGAGGAGATTTATCACGCCGAGCGCTATAGGCAACACTTAAGCCTGATGATGTTGGATATTGATGATTTTCGTTTGTATAATAAAAATTTCGGGTATTCGGCAGGAGATGCCGCTTTAAAGAAAATAGCCGCTATAATAAAAGAGAATATACGCCGGGTTGATGCGGCCGTGCGTTATGGCCCTGAAGAATTTATGCTGATTTTACCCAAAACCCGCTTAAAACAGGCTATTCTTGTAGGAGACAGAATCAGGGATGCAATAGATTATTCTGTATTTACAGAGGACAGAAGTTCTTCTTTTGGCATGGCGAAACTTACTGCCAGCATTGGTGTTACTGAATATAAAATCGGCTTAGCAAAAGAGGAATTCACGCGCAATGTTATTAGCGCTTTATTAGAAGCGAAAGATAAAGGTAAAAACCGCATCTGTTCATTTAAATAACGGGGCGTGGCTCCCTGGCCTGCCCTACGTAAGGTACGGTTAAAACATGGCCAGGGCAGGCAGTTTGGCTAAAAATATTATAAACCAAGAATATTATTGAGAGGTTAATAGAACGGGGAGTGGCTCAGTTTGGCTAGAGCGCTTGGTTTGGGACCAAGAGGTCGTGAGTTCAAGTCTCACCTCCCCGATAGTATTGGTTGAACGTGAAATATCAATGGCTAAACAAGTATCAGACAATCCGCAACTGTTAAAACTTATGAATAAGGACATCCAGTCATGTCCGGATATCTATAAGCCAACTAATTATTGGGCTCGATACGAAAAGGCTTATCCCGGAATTACAAAAGAAAGGACTTGATAATTTTCAATTGATTAATTTATCTCCAGCTGAAAATGCAATAAAAAAAGTGTTAGATTATAGTAATTCTTTCTGGAGAAGAAAAAATTAGCGGCTTAATACGCCTGTCCTTGGACTATGCTCAG
>JAHJCI010000043.1 GCA_018813085.1 Candidatus Omnitrophota bacterium
AAAATAAAGCTTGAATATCGCTTTGCGTGTTCTTGATTTAAATAAACGTGATATATCCATAATCGTAACCTTTTTGTATTACAATTGTAACCTATTTAAGTTACAGTGTCAAGAATAATTCACACAAGCGGTATTATCGCTCAGGCGGGCAGTAACATTCGACAAGGGGACGACCTCTCTGTAAACAGGGAAACCTACGCCCAACCGTATCGCACCTTGGCATAAATGATTACCAAGTGCGCCCCTTCTAGGCTGGATCTGTCGGCGCATTGCCTTCTAAATGAAAAGGCTATTGACCGTATTCAATCAATAGCCTTTAAGCTTGTGTCTTTATTTACCCCTCGCATAATCGCTCGTCTTCACTCCGCGTTCTACGGAGTTAGCTTGCACTTCGAAGCTCTCTCTAGTTTACTTCAAGAGAGCGAAGAAGTGGGGTGGCTAACGGGATTTGAACCCGCTCTAGGAGAGCCACAGTCTCCCGTGCTGCCATTACACCATAGCCACCATAATTTTTATGGATTCCTACTTTGTTTCTTCTGATTCCTTTTCTGTCTTCAGCCAGTCCAGGAACGCATCGCTGATGCTTTCCCCGATAGAAACCGCTCCGTCAATAATTGCCTTGGATACCCCGCCGGCTCCCCTTGCCACACCCTCAAACAACCTGCCCGGCAAGGAAGAAACATCCTTAACCTTGACTTTCTTAGAACGGATAGCCTGCGAAATCGTGCTATCAACCGCAGAGCTAACACTGTCAAACCTAAAAACAGGCCTATCCATCTTTGTTTTTATGGTAAAATTCAATATTACCTTCCCCTGATTAAGTGAGCGAAAAATGCCCAAAATCGCAGTAGTAATTTTTTCTGCTTTATGTTCCTGCTTCTCAGGAGGCCGCGGCCTAAATTCTATATCGGTTAATTCAAGACGGCAATCTGCTGTTATATCGTTTTCCTTCCCTTCTATTTTGCTGAAAAAATTAAGAATTGCTTTATTGATAAGTGAATTCTCCAAATCTACCCATTTGGAATAATAAGCATGAAACGCCACGGCATCTATACCCTTAAGCTCAAGAACCGCTTGCATATCTTTTTTATTAAAATCCATCCAGCCTGAAGCACTGATACTGCCTTGACTAAATTCCCCCTGCTTGGGAACCTCTGCGCTTAATTGAAAATTAGAAATGATCGATTTCGGCAGCAGATAAAAATTTTCTATATCAAGCGAAATATTCTCCAGGTTAACCTGTATAATGGAATCAGGAATTGCCCAGTCAATAAAATGCATAGCTCCCCGTTGAATCAACAAATGTTTTATCAAAACTGTCGATGCAGATTTATGCTTTACCGGCAGAACAGCTAAGGCTTCTTTAGTTTGAGCTACCGTTTTATCTGTCTTGAGGTTTATCTCGACGCTATTTGTTTCTTTAAATTGAGCCAATCCTCTCTCAAGATTTACCTGCGGTTTTATGACCTTGACCTGGTTAAAAATAAATTTTCCTCCCAATAAACCTATCATACTGGCAGAAGCACTAAAATAATTAATGCTTGCGATTTTCCCAATCTTTAATTCTTTTATCTCTAAAACAAGGGGAGCTTTTAAAGATATACTACCCAGGCTTACCTCTTGCCCCAGTGCTAGGCTTAATTTCTCAGTTACTAAATCCCTCCCCTTTACTGCAACGAATAGATTGGCTGCAACAAACAATAAAATCAGGATAAGAAAAAAAACTAAAATTATTTTTAAAATGATTCTCATTGCTTTTATGGCGCGCCTGGCCTGACTCGAACAGGCGACCCTCTGCTTAGAAGGCAGATGCTCTATCCAGCTGAGCTACAGGCGCACATTTTTTTCAGCTGTAGCTCATACCTCTCTATCCCCAGCCGTAGGCTCCAGCCGTAGGCTCCAGCCGTAGGCTGGTCTGCCTACGGCTGAGGTCTGCCTACGGCTGAGGTCCGCCTTCGGCGGAAGCTGAGCTACAGGCGCACATTTAACTATGTTCAATACGCCCGTCCTGAGCATAGTCGAAGGACAGGCGCGTTAAGCCGCTAATTTTTTCTTCTCCAGAAAGAATTACTATGATTCGGCACTATTTTTATTGCATTTTCAGCTGGAGATAAATTAATCAATTGAAAATTTTCAAGACCTTTTTTATAGTCTTCTAATGATGTCTTCTTTAATACTCCGCACTGCCCTTCTTTTTTAGCGAGTTCTTGCCCGCCCATCATTTCATGTAAAAAAACAGCGTTTGCCTGCTTATTTACGTACTTCAGGTAATGCGCAACTACTCCCGGAG
>JAHJCI010000044.1 GCA_018813085.1 Candidatus Omnitrophota bacterium
GCCTGAGGCTGCGTGTCAGGCAATCCGTAATCCGTATTTATTGGCATAAACTGATTACCTTCAAGCCTATTGACTTCGATTGTATTCAATAAAGACTCGATCTCTTCTAGGCCTGCCATATCTATGCCTGCGCCCAGACAGGTAGCTGTGCCACTGGCAACGCCAAATTTTATTGCCTCTTCAAGCGGCGCTCCAAGAGAGAACATATAAACCAAACCGGCAACTAAAGCATCTCCGGCTCCTATTGTATTCAGAGGACGAATCCGGGGAGGCCTTGCCCATAAAACCGTATTCTCATTTACTAATACCGCCCCTTCTTTGTCTATTGAAACCACCACTATTTCAACACCGTATTCTTCTGATATTTTTTTTGCCTCGCGCACAAGAAGATGGATATCATCCCTTAAAAGAGATTCATCTATGCCGGTGATTCTTGCAAATTCCTCTAAATCCGGCTTAATAAGATAGGGCTTTGCCTTAAGAATGGCCCGCATTTCATCTCGGGTTAATGTTGCGCTGAAATCAAATATAACCCTTAGCCCTCTTTCCTTTGCCTTAGCGATGGCCTTTGTAAAAATTCGATAATCACATCCTGCCGGAATCCTGCCTCCGGTAACGAAAAACTGCCCTTGTTGCGCATCATCCAATAATCCGGATAGACAATCACAGAACGCCTGCGTTTCCTCAAGAGTAATTGCCTCCCCCGGAGAACGATACCTTATCTCAAATCTGCCTTCTTTTTCCAGGAAGAATAATGAGATGCGTGTATCTGCCTTGGTTTTAACCAAAGACATATTTTTGATAGAAGACTTGTTTATAAATTGCCTAAATTTATTTGCGGCATTTCCCGTACCTACAAATCCGCAAAGATGAACATTCAAACCGAATCTGCTTAACCCCTGGGCAACGTTAACTGCCTTGCCCCCTGCATCTATCTGCTGCGTATCAATGATTTTCAACTCGCCTGTAGGTAACTGTTCGAATAAAACCGGAACATCTAAAGTGTTAGATATAGCCGCAACAAAAACCGACTGCTGAACTGCGTAATTTAATGCGGGCCTAATAATTCTTGCCTGCTTACTCGGTATTGAATTTAAAATATGCCAGAAAAATTCTGTAAATTTATTCTGCTCTTCAGCCGAGAGGCTATTAAAATGCCTTTCCAACTCCTTCAATTTTTCTAATGTCAACGTCTCTCCTGCGGGAAAACCTAATATTCTATTTATCTCATTTTTTATATCTTTAAGGGCGTCCTTCTTGGTCTTTGCAGGCGCTATATTCCGCTCTAAAATAACTCTAAGTAACCATAGCGTAGCAGCGGAACCACGCAAGCCGTTTATTAAAGGTATGCAAACCTGATTAGAATTGACTGAATCATATCTATCTACCGAAATGCTGCCCTCATCCTTAAGGAATTCGTAATCATTGCCTTCTTTATCACCGCGGTCGCCAATCTTAAGAATCTCTTCGGTTTTAACCTCAAGCCGATTTACCAAGTCATTTACAGCTAATGCCTTAGATACTTCCTTAGGTATAATTTCCACGGCTATGTTGGATGCTTTAACGCTCAAATCAAGCTGATATTTCGTAACTAGCATCTTTAAATATGCCTGATATTGCTGTATAAGACTGAAATTTTTAAATGAGCTTAAGGTTATTTTATATTTATCAAAACTAACCGTGCAATTTCCATCTATATCAAGGCTATCCGGATATTTTGCCTGCTTTAAATAATCCCCCCAGGCAGGTTCATCAGATAAAAACTCGAAATCCCCCTTAAGCAACTTCGCTATCTGGCAACGTGCATCTTCGGGAAAATCAATTGCATAATAAACCCTGCCTGTGCCTAAATTATAGCCCCTGGCGCCTCCTGAGTGATATATATCAATACTATTCAAATCAAGCGCGGTTATTCGCGGATGTTTTATTAATTCCGTTATAAAATTCTTCTCAATATGGCTCTGCCTTCCGCTGGTAACAACTGCAAGCCTTCTGCCTGATTTTAAAACATCCACCAAGGCATCTAATAATTCTCTGGAAAGCTTGCCGTCATAAACAGTACCGTCAAAATCAAAGGCTATAATTTTATAATTCCTGCTCAGTGCCATTTCTAATGTTTCCTCTAATACTTTCAGTTTAGGCTCTTGTTCGTGGGAGTTATGTGCCTGCTGAACATTATTAGCGACGAAATCTCTAAGAAACCCTAAAATCTTTTTCAATCTATTTATATCGGAAATAAA
>JAHJCI010000045.1 GCA_018813085.1 Candidatus Omnitrophota bacterium
ACCTGAGGATTTAAGGCTTCGGGATGGTTACGAATAGTAGGAACCGTAATAATCTTTAACCCGTTCTTATAGAGTTTAGGCGGATATAAAGCAATCTTATCTGCAATAATGATAAGGCTGCCGTTACCTTTACACTTGCGGGGATCCAGGCCCAGATCACCCTGGCCCCTGGTCAAGACCAGGCGGATATATGCATTATTCAAGCGGTTTACCTTAAGAGTCTTGATAACCGCCTTGATAAGGTTGATTTTAGAAATAGGTACTTCGATCATCAGGCTGTGAGCTGATTCAAATAAACGGTCAATGTGTTCCTTTAATTTAAAGACCCTGCGGTTGTAAGAACGAATGCCCTCAAAAACACCGTCTCCGTACAAAAGCCCGTGGTCAAAGACGGAAATTTTGGCGTTTTCCTTGCTGTAGAATTTACCGTTAATATAAACCTTCATCAATCCTCCCTTTTTATAAATACTTTTATTTAGGAGTGAGATTCTTCTAATTTCCCGTCATTAAGATAAAACAGCTTATCCGCGGATGAAGCGATATCGCGATTATGAGTCACCAACACTACGGTCATTTTACGCTTCTGGTTCAGGTCTTTTATCAAGTTTATGATTTCATTTCCGCTTAGCGAATCCAGATTGCCGGTGGGCTCATCGCAAAAGAGCAAATCCGGGTTATTGATTAAGGCGCGGATAATTGCCAAACGCTGCTTCTCTCCGCCGGATAATTCATTAGGGAAATGCTTGATGCGCATTGCCAGACCCACCAATTCAAGAAGTTCACGGGCGAGCTTAAGGGAATCCTTGTTATTCTTACCCCTTATCAACGCCGGAATTATCGCATTCTCTATAACGTTAAATTCTGATAAAAGATGGTAAAATTGAAAAACAAACCCGATTTTTGTATTTCGTAATTCCGCCCGGCGGTTATCGGAAAGTGAGTATATATCTTGCCCCTCAATAAAAACCTCGCCCTTGGAAGGATGGTCTAATCCTCCCAGAAGCTGTAATAATGTCGTCTTTCCCGCACCCGAAGGGCCCAATACCGCGACAAACTTTCCTTTTTCTATTTTAAGCTCAACGCCCTTGAGAACATGCAATCTCTCTGACTTGTGATTATAAAATTTATGAATATTCCTGGCTTCTAACATCTTATCTTAAGTAGCGAACAACAAGTAACAAGCAACAAACAACAAGCAGGGAGATTTTTTACTTTTTACTCGTACCGTAGTGCTTCTACAGGATCAAGCCGGCCAGCGCGCAATGCCGGATAAATAGTGGATAAAACAGTAATTATTAAAGCAGCAATAATTATTAAAGATAAATCCGGCCAAAGCGCAAGAGACACAGGCAAATGATCCAGGTAATAAATATCAGCTGGCTATTTAATAAACTGGTATTTCTCAAGCAAAGCACAAAGCAGCCAGCCAAAAGCAATACCCAGGCCCGTACCGATAAAACCTATCACCAGGCCTTCGTAGGTAAAAATCACGCGAATCCTCTTCTTGGACATGCCAAGAGCCTTAAGTATTCCTATGTCTTTGGTCTTCTGAACAACCATTACAATAAGCGTGCTGATGATATTAAAAGCAGCAACAAGCACTATCAGGCACAAAATAACAAACATCGCGACCTTCTCAAGCTTCAAGGCGGCAAAGAAATTAGCATTCAATTCCGTCCAGGTCCTGATAAAATAAGAATACCCCAAGAGATTACGAATCTTTTCTTTTACCCGGACAGCTTCATCCAGATTATTCAATTTTACGGCTATTCCGCTGATATTGCTCAACCCGAGCATTTCCTTGGCCTTATTAAGATGCAAAAAGACTAACTCCGTATCATATTCATACATACCTGAACTGAATATGCCTTTAACCGTAAAATTATGAACCTTGCGCGGGTCTACCTGTAAAGACAATTTACTTCCCAGGCCAAGGCCTAAAAACCTGGCCAGTTCCTTACCAACGATAACTCCTTCGCTGTCAAGCTGCTTTAAATCTCCCAGGATTAGATAATCATCTATATTGCTTACCTGCGAAACCGTGCGCGGGTCAATACCCCTTGTTTTAACTCCAAAGATTCTTTTTTCCTGGCGCACCAGCGCCTGCCCCTCAACAAAAGGGCTGGCGCCCTGAATTTCTTCTATCGGCCAAAGCTGATTAATAACTGCCCAGGGATTTTCTATTCCCCCTTCAGCGCTAATCGTAATATGGGCGAAATTACCAATGATTTTATTTCGCAGGTCCTGGCTAAACCCGCTCATAACCGCGGTCACCACTATCAAGGCCGCTACTCCTACAACCACGCCCGAGATAGCAATGATACTAATCAAACTGAGAAACTTCTCTTTTCTTTTACCCGGACAGCTTCATCCAGATTATTCAATTTTACGGCTATTCCGCTGATATTGCTCAACCCGAGCAT
>JAHJCI010000004.1 GCA_018813085.1 Candidatus Omnitrophota bacterium
CCGGAGATGTCGGAAATATGCATAAGCAGAATGCGCTTTGGTTGCATTAAATTTTTCCCTCTTCGAAAAGTTGAATAAATGCAGATACTACCTGAGGATGAAGCTGGTGGCCTGAGTTGCGTTTTATTTCTGAAATAGCCTGGTGTTTACTTAATGCATTACGATAGGGGCGGTCAGTAGTTATTGCATCGAATGTATCCGCTACGGAAATTATTGTGGCAATTAAGGGTATATTTTCGTCTTCTAACCCCTCCGGGTATCCGCCTCCGTCATAACGCTCGTGGTGGTATTTTACTCCCTGGATTGCTTTTTCCAGCTCTTTTATCGGCTGTAATATTGTGGCGCCGATTACCGGATGAGTTTGCATTTTTATTGTTTCTTCATCAGTCAGCTTACCGGATTTATTAAGGATAGACTCGGGTATGCCAATTTTTCCGATATCGTGCAGTAAGGCCGCTATTTGTAAATGTTCCAGAAATTGCTCATCAAAGCGGGCTAGCTTGTTCTCAATCAGCCTTCTTCCAATTTCCATCGATATATTAGTTACCCTGGCGGTATGCCCGTGTGTATAGAGGTCTTTGGCTTCGATTGCCGCAGCAAGGGCAATGGTTGTATGTATAAAAAGCTCCTGTCTCTTATTTAATTCGCTCTGGAGTTGCTTGAATAAGCTGGCATTTCGCATAGCCATGGCGACATCAGAGGCAAGAGCGACAAAAAAATCAAGTTCTTTGCGGTGGAATTCACGGTTGCGCATTTTCCTGCCTAAGAATAGTATTCCCAATAAATCCTCCCGGTAATAACTGGGAATGCAAACAACCGCCTCTAAAATTTCCATTTGATATAGGGCGCCTCTGATAATCTTCTTATGCAGCTGCGGGATTTTCTTTTTTAAAGCGCGGGCTGCTTCCTTATACATTACAATGCCGTTCCCGAAAATCTCTTTATCCCTTCTATCTCTGAATAACTTGATTAAGGGATTGTCATAATCCATACGAGCGAATTCTTTAGGAATTTTTATTCCTGAGGGGCCCCTTGATACGCGAAGTATATAGCTGTTTTGCATATCGTCATGTATAAGAATGCCCGCATGTAAAACCTTTACTTTCTGTATCATTAAGCGGACAATCATCTTAATCAGCGTGTCCGGCTCATGAACTAAAATCATGCTCTTAGCTGCCGATTCCAATTCTTTTTTATAATCAATCGCCATATTTTACCTCTCTCGGTATGTTAGGGTTTTAGTAGTGTCAGTACGACTTTTTCTAATTCGTCGAGCTCCAGGGGCTTATGGATATAGCCCGATACTCTCAACTCCTTGCATTTATTAAACGATTCGTTTTCTTCTGGTTTCCTGCCGGTAACCATAATCACTAAAACTTTTTTATTTTTTTCTCTAATTCTTGTAAGTATTTCAATTCCGTCTATCCCCTCCATATTTATATCAAGCAGTATGAGGTCGGGTTTTTCTGTATCGAATAAATCCAATGCCTGCTTTCCGTTTGCAGAAGTTATAACCTCAAACTTACGTTTTTTGAAAAAATTTGCGGCAAATTCACGTACGTCAGATTCATCGTCGACAATTAAGAGCTTAGACATTAGATTCTCCTTTTTGCTAAATTATCTCGCTATAGGCAGCTTAATGATAAAGCTTGTCCCCATGGCGTATTTTGACTCGTATTTAATTTTTCCGCTATGTATTTCCGTAATAATCCGCTGAATGACAAACAGGCCAAGTCCTGTTCCCTTGCGGGAGGATATCTTGGTAGTAAAGAACGGCGTAAATACCTTGCGCCTGTCTTCGTCTTTTACGCCTATGCCGTTATCAGCAAAGGTTATAATTAGATTGTCATCTATTGATTGCTGACAGGTAATAGTGATTTTACCACGATAATCAGGTTCTTTTAAGGTATCTTTTCGTTCTTTCATTGCATCATAGGCATTGTCAATGAGGTTAAAGAGCACCTCTTCAAGCTGCGTAAGGTTGGCTTTTAGTTTAGGCAGGTCAGAAGGGTAGTCCCGGATAATATCTATCTCGCCAAGCTTGACCTTTAATTTAACCATCTCTATTGCGCCGTCAATGACTTCATCCAGGGATACTGCAGCAAAGCCCTCCTGGCCCTTGCGTGAATACTTAAG
>JAHJCI010000046.1 GCA_018813085.1 Candidatus Omnitrophota bacterium
ATCAAAAGGTTCTAAGTTTCCTGTTGGAATCAGTAATAGATGCGAATGAGAATACTCATAATCAGGCCTGGTTCTATGTATTCATACGCTTCCTCAGGGAACTGGAGACGCTGGATATAGTTCTTGAGAGGATAGCTAATAAGAAGGGAAAATTACCCAAGCAGATCGGTATTATGATTGAAGTGCCCAGCGATGCTATATTGGCAAGAAAGCTGGCTAAGAAACTACTCGATATTAAGGATAAATATGCTAATTACGGCGTGGAATTAACATTCTTCTCTTTTGGCACAAATGATTACTCGCATTTAGCCGCTAAGGGAGACAGAGAAGACCCGCGGATGAAATTGAGTATTCTTGACCCGGCAGCTATAAAAGCAATTGCCCAAATGAAGCAGGAAGGTTATTTCTACAATGATGCAACGAAACAACTGCCTCTGGTTGACGAAGGCGCAGAGGTTATGATTCAGTTAATGGAAGCGGTTGTGCGTGAAGCTAACGAATTGGATGTTGAGACCAGCCTTTGCGGGGAGGCAGTTACCAGTTTAGTAGGAAGAGGGGATTATGAGTCTGCGGGCAAAATTATGGGCATGCTTAAGTCATTCGGCGTAAGCATGATGTCGGTAAGATTAGCCGCTTCAATGACCAGATACGATACAATGGCGGCAACAAAGGAAATAGTGAAGCCTGAACAGGAGCGGGAAGTTTTGTTTGATTTAAGTACAAATGGCAAGATAAACCAGAAGAAGGGAGTTATCAAGGGCGAAATTGTCTATGTCAATTCAGCGCAGGATTTAGTAGCGGATGCCCTTAAGGGACTTGGGGGCGCGGCATTAGAGACCAGGCGCGAGTTTTTAAAACTCCAGAGTCCTGATTCCGCTCGCAGCACAATGAGAATTTATAATAAGATTGTGGTCATTTGCAGGAATCTTGTGGCTATGGCCGAGGAGGAATTCTTAAACACAATGAGAATTTCTGAATTCAACGCTTTCGTCGATGAGGGTTTAATCAAACCTATAGGCAACGGGCTTTATGTATGGACAAATCTTGAAAGCACTGCAGATAAATTCTCAACGGAACTAAAACAAAAGGGCTATGGCGAGGAGATTCAGGCAGGCATTTTAGCTGCCTGGAACAAGGCCTATAGCAATACAACCACAGGATTGGAAAGGCAAGGAATTGATTGGGATGATTTACAATACGCCAAGGCGATAATCGTGGATTCTGCGCTTAACCTTGAAGGCTGGGATGTATTCAGGCGCGATAAAGGAATTATTCCTACGAGAATAAAGGCTCAAGCGCAGGGTATAGGTAGATTACGCACAGAATTAGAAGGCCGGCTTGTTACCTTGGATTATGCAGCCGGTAAGATTTACAGAGGCAATCTTGAGGTGTTAAAGAAAGAATTTACACCGCGCCGTTTACCCATACCTCAAAATGAACCTCAGGTAGAGGCACAAGAAGCCCTCATGGAAGATGCTAACGATGTCTATAAAGCCACTATTATATACCATCCCTTAGTTCTCCTTTCTTATGAAAAAGGCACATTGGCTGAACTTGAGAAGATATTTGACGAGTATATAGGTAAGTTAATTGATGAAGCAGATAAGATTGCTAAAGAGGCAAACCATACGAAGAAGCAGTGGCTAATTAAGGGGTTCCAAAGAAAGGTTGAAGAAGAGCCCGAACCGATTATAAGGAAGGCTTTAATGGATATATGCCGGGATTTAGAGAACAGGGTCAATATAAGCTTGCCCGAGAACTGGATTAGGAATTTAAGAGAAGAATACTTTACGGCTCTTAAGCAGGGAATAGAGGAATTAATCGGAAGCAAATCCGCCAACCGCTTCATTAAAAATGCATTTAAGCAGAATATGCAGGAAGCCATAAAGCAAAACAACGGTCTATTTGTTGTGCATACGACCACGAGCTTAAACTGCGTTGTATTCAGGAATATGCTCGGTGGGTTCTTAGTAGAACAGGTTAATCCCAATCCTGATTACGGGTTATTAGGCGCAGCTAGGGCAATCGGTGATTTCTGGGAAGTTAACCGCTTGGAATTAGAGGCATTCAAGGAAGTAAGGGCGTCAATGCCTGCAGAAGAGAGAAGCAATTTTGGCTTACAGATTACGGAGCTCAAAGGTACACAGAGCGGCGCGATTATGATTGCCTGGAAATATATCTTAGAAGATATGGGCATAATTCCCGGAGAAGAAGGATTGGAGATAGGCGTTAACATTACCACGCCTACCGATACGCTGGCGGTGGATAGATACTTTGAGTATTTTGATAATTTCGGAACAGGATTAAGTTTTGTTACTTATAAGAGGATGAAACTCGGTGCTGCCTGGGCTGGCGTGGATATCTACTGGAATGAATGGAGGAGGTTGGCCAGAAAAGAAGAATTAGAGGAGATAGGCGATATAGCTATAAAAATAGTCAAAGGTAAACTTGAGCATATAAATGGGGCAGCAGGAGAAGCAGAGGCAAAGAAGAAGGTTATTTTATTACAGACAAATATTAATATGGAAATAAGGGGGTTATTGATTAACGCAGCGCGCTGCTGGAGTCTGCCTATAAAGGTATCAGACATAAACAAATTAAATAAAATAATCGATAGCTTATCCCAGAGAGATATTAATTCGCTGGTAGACGTAGCCAGGGAAAGATTTCAGGAGGAATCGAATCCCTTGATACTTATGGGCGTGCCGGCAACGGTGATGTTGCTTTATTTAAAGTCATTGCCGCAAGAATACAAGATAACTGCCGAGAGATTATTCAGGATTACCGGTTTTGAGCACAAAGAAATCGAGGCTGTTATTGATGCGATTATTGAAGCATACCCTGGTCAGATTGTGCTTAGGACCAGCGAATCCGGTACCTATATTACCGCATTCCCTAAGGTGGGTGCTGCTTCGCCCAGCGAGTTTAAAGAAAAGACATATGTTGAATTGCAAGGCAAGCAGATTGAGGTAGGGCAAGAAGATAAACCTTATCAGATATTCGGAATGAGCATAAGGAAATGGGCAAGAGAGCATGGCCTGCTTCAGAAAAGCAAACAATATATAGACTATGAAGTAAAGGATTACAATAATTTTATGGATCATATGTATAACATACCGGTCAGGGAAGCAAGGGCAAAAATTCAGGCTTATATTGAGGTAATGGGTCTTAAGTTGCCGGCGGGGTGGAATAAAATGACTTATAGGCCGGGAAGAACAAGCAAGGTAAAATTAACCGGTTTTGAGAAATTAATCAGGTGGTATGTAAATGATCAGTTCCTGAAATTATTCGGAGAAATAGACTTAAGAGAAGCCTCTTATCAGGATTTACCAATCTGGCCGTTAACAGAATCAGGCCGCCTGGATATCGGCTTGATAAGCTGGTTTAATATTCCCGGTGAACGTGCGCCGCCGGCTTACTTTAAGGCAAAGAAGCTTTCCCTTTGCCAGGTTATTGATATTGATTCTTCCGGACAATTCCACCACTTACGCCCTATTATCCAGTTTGCCGTAGGTTATTTCCTTAAGTTTATTAGCCTCAGCGAGGCTAGAGTTGAATGTTACTCAATGCCTGCAAAAGAAGCTTACAATGTTAATTTGGCCTATATCGTAAGGTCCAATGGCAATAAGGGCTCACCTGCATTTAAAGATAAAATTAAAGCCCTGTTTATGTCTACAGCATACGGCTTAGATAGCAAAGGCCTGTCTAAGTATAATAGCAAAATCCCCGCCTCTATAATAAATGAATTCTTATCCGAAGAAGCAAAAGAGCTTATTAAAATCCACGAATCCCAAACAAGCAATATACCTTTTATTGGTAAATTAATCGGTGAAATTAAAGGGCTGGCTGCGCAATATAAAGAGTTTAGCCGGAAGGATTTTTATTACCGGGTAAGAGTCAAGTCAGTTTTAAATGGGCTGCCGCAGGATAAATTAAACATAGTGCAAAAGCTTGCTTCGCACTACAGCGTTGCTACTGGTAAAGACAGGGATGAAAAAGAATTCATGGGATATTTTAATAAGATTCCAGAGAGTATATTAAAGGATATGACCGCAGCTGTTATTAGTGTTGAAGCGGTAAAGAAAGCCGTTGATTTGCTTGATATTAACGATGCCGTATCTCTTGCTCTGAAGTTAAAGAGAATTACTAAAGGCGCAAAGGACTCATTCGAGGCCAAATACCCAGGAATGATAAACGCAATCCTGGAAGAGTCTTTCAGGTTAGCGCAAAAGGAATTAGATGCCAACGAAGCCGAATGGCTCTC
>JAHJCI010000047.1 GCA_018813085.1 Candidatus Omnitrophota bacterium
AACTCGGCAGATTAAATAAAGAAGAGATGGAATCGCTGATTCCCTTTATCCAGGAAGCATTAAAACAGATGGATTAATCTTCTCACCTATGCCTTATAAACGGCCGCTCTTCAATATTATCTTCATAATTGCCTGCATGAATACCTTAGGATGTATTAGCCCGAATACTAACATATCGGGCATAAGAAATTTAGCAAGGTTGGGTGGAAACGACCAGCTTAAGGAAAAAGCACTCCAGGAAGAAACAGCAAACTTCCTGAAAGTAAAAGACTATATAGATAATAAGAAAATGGAGGCAGGATTAAACGCAAAATCCTGCATAAGAAAATTCGGTAAGCCCGTTGTAATTACCTCTTATCCGGAAGGAGAAAAGTGGATATATAAACAAAGCAGCGTTGACTGGATAGGGGGCGAGAAGATATACCTGTTCTTTGATGCCCAGAAATACCTGACTAGCTGGGAATGTATCAACTGCTCATAAAAGCGCTTTAATCAGCCGCTTTAAATCTATTCTTGTTGCTATCTTCAACGATCCTTAATGCAATTTCAGCAGGAACCTGTTCATACCTCTTAAATTCCATATTGGCATTGGCCCTTCCACTGCTTAGGGAACGAAATGCCGTAGCATAACCGAACATTTCAGCAAGGGGTGCTTCGGCGTGAATAACCTTGAGCTTATTTCTTGCCTCAACATTCATAATCTTACCCCTTTTAGAGCAAATATAAGCTACAACACTGTTCATATACTCTTCGGAAGCAATTACCTCCAGGCTCATATACGGCTCAAGCAATACAGGCTGAGCTTTCATAAAAACCTGCTTAAAACATCCTATGGCAGCAAGCCGAAAAGCAAGCTCAGAAGAATCTACATCATGAAAAGAGCCGTCAAAAAGATTTACCTGAATATCGACAACAGGATAGCCCGCATATACGCCTTTCTGAATTATCTCACGAAGGCCTTTTTTTACAGCAGGTATGAAAGAGATAGGGATAGCGCCTCCTTTTATTTTATTTACGAATTCAAAACCCTTGCCGCGCTCAAGAGGCCTAATTTCAAAAACAACATGCCCGTATTGGCCTCTGCCGCCGGATTGCTTAACATGCTTATATTCTCCTTCTGCCTGGGAGAGGATTGTTTCTTTATAAGCAACCTTGGGCTGGCCAACCAAAACATCCACGTCAAATTCTTCCTTTAACCTGTCTACGATAATCTGAAGATGCAATTCTCCCATACCCGAAAGAATGCTTTCTTCGGTGCTTTTATCGACACGTACAGTCAATGTGGGATCTTCTTCAAGAAGACGCGAGAGCCCCTTGCCAAGCTTATCTTGTTCAGAGCGGGTCTTAGCTACTACACTTAAGGAAACTACCGGAATAGGAAACTGCATTTTCTCAAGCAGCACGGGATTTTCAGCATCGCTTATAGTATCGCCGGTATTGGTATCATCCAGGCCAATCAAAGCCACTATTTCACCGGCACAGGCGTATTCACGTATTTGCCTTTGGTTGGCGTGCATCTGCAGAATCCTGCCCACGCGTTCTTTTTTCTCTTTATTAACATTGTATACATATGAGCCTGTCTCTAACAGCCCGGAATATACCCTGACATATACCAGCTTGCCCATATGAGGATCAGACTGGACCTTAAAGGCAAATGCGGCAAAAGGCTCGTTTATATCCGGCTTCCTTTCAATGACTTTATCCGGCTCTTGCGGGTGATGGCCTTTCACGGGCGGCAAGTCAAGGGGGGAAGGCAGGTAAAGAGTTACCGCATCCAAAAGCTTTTGAATGCCTTTATTCTTAAGCGCAGAACCGCATAATACCGGAACAATCTTACCGGAGATTGTTCCCGAGCGTATAGCCCGCCTTAATTCATCAGGCGTTACGGAATCCGGAGAATCCAGCATCTTCTTCATCAGCTGTTCGTCTTCACTAGCAACCTTCTCAAGCATAAGATTACGGTAATTCAAAGCTGTATCTTTATATTCTGGAGGTATTTCCTCTTTTTTAAAGTTTTTCCCTGAGTCTTCTTCCTCATATACGTATGCCTTCATTTCAATAAGATCGATTAACCCGCGAAAAGTACTTTCCTCGCCCAGCGGTATTGCCAGCGGAACAGGATTGGCAGCAAGCTTATCTTCGATTTCCTTTATAACGCCCGCGAAATTTGCTCCCACACGGTCCATTTTATTTACAAACGCTATTTTGGGTACGTTATACTTATTGGATTGCCTCCATACGGTTTCTGACTGCGGCTCAACTCCTCCCACGGCACAGAATACTGCCACTGCTCCATCAAGCACGCGCAGGCTTCGCTCCACCTCGGCAGTAAAATCAACATGCCCGGGCGTGTCGATTATATTAATCCTGTTTTCATTCCAGTAGCAGGTGGTTGCTGCCGAGGTAATGGTAATGCCCCGCTCCTGTTCCTGCTTCATCCAGTCCATCTGGGCTTTGCCGTCGTGAACCTCTCCGATCTTGTGAGAACGGCCCGTATAGAAAAGGACTCTTTCGGTAAGCGTGGTTTTTCCGGCATCAATATGCGCCATAATGCCGATATTCCTGAGTTTATCCAACTCGAATTCTACAGAGAGCTTTTGCTTAGTTTCTTCGGGTGGCTCTGGCTTTTTTGCTTCTTTTTCTTCAGCTGACTCTTGAAGCGGCTTTTTTTCCTCGGGTTTGCCTAAAGCCTCGCCAGAAAAAGAAGAAACTTCCTGAGCCTTGCTTTCTCCGGGCGGTTTTTCTCCAACCTCAGGCTGCTCAGCTTCCTCGGGCGCAGCTGTCTTAGCCTTATCGTTTTCCTCTACACTGAGGCCGGGTTCTTCTTTCTCTTCGGTCGCGGGCTGGTCTTCGCTAACCTCTTTTTCCCGGGAGGACGGAACAGGCCCTGCCTTAACCGCAGCAGCATTTCTATTCAGGTTAATGATTTCTTCTGTTAAGAAGATTACTTTTCTATCCTTTACTTCAAGCTCTTTTTCAAGGACGGTATATTCCTCCATCAGCTTGTTGAACTCTTTTCTGGAAATCCATTCGCTTTCTTCTTCGCGTTTTTTTAATTCGCGGATTGAGCCCTGCTGTTCTTTCCTCTCGTCAATCAGGCGCTGGATTTGATGCTTCATCCGCTCAATTTCTTCAGCCTTATCTTTAATTTTCTGCTCTTGAGGAGCCATTTTATCGATTAGCTCATTTATCCTGGCATTCAACTCAACGTTCTTTGAAAACTCCCCGGTTAGTTCCTTTTCCTTCTCCAGGAACCGGCTCCTGTAGGATGCGCATTCTTCTTTAATCTTATCTAAATTCTCTTCGCTCTTAGAAACCCATTCTTCTCTTTTTTCTATCTTAGCGCTTAAATCCGCTTGCTGTTTTTTATGCTCCTGCGATTGCAGGCTCGCGGCACTATACTCTGCTTTGATTTTATCAAGCTCTGACTTTAAGGAATTCATCTCCTCCTTGAGCCTGGACTTATCCCTCCTGAGATTTTCCTCTGTTTGCTTGAACATACGGGATTCATTTTGGGACTTTTTATATTCAGTATCCGTAACAGGAGAGAAGAATACCGTATAGGTAGCCCAAATAAGAACTAGAGAAGCTGAAATTACGAATAACAAAATCATTTAACCTCCGGAATTTAATATATTTAATTTTAACATAACTTTAGAAAATGAAAAGACTTGTTTTTCTAAAGCATAAGCTGTTTGACCAAAACGGAATATTTTGATAGTTTTTAACGCTGAATGTGGTATAATATTCAAAATGAAAAATAATTTTTACCTTGATATCGCTACTGCCAATAACCTGGGGATAGGGCTTTTTAAATACTCCCTGCTGCCGGAAGAAAAGTTTTTTCTTGTCAATTCTACCTTTAGTGACATATTAGGTTACCCCTCTGTTGAAGACCTGGAGAATGAAAAACTAGGCAACCTTTTTTATAAGGCCTCTGATAAAGAGGCATTCTTTGCGGCTTTAAAGAAAGAGGGGAAAATCAAGTTCTTTGAAACCAGCTTTAAGGATAAGCGCGGAAATATTCCCTGGATAGCAATTACCGCATCCCTGGTAACCTCGGCTAATCAGGAAGAATATATCGAGGGCATGATCGAGGATATTACCTCCCACAAAAAAATGGAGGAGCAATTATCCCTGGAAAGGGACTTTCTACAGGGACTGCTGGATAATATCCCGGATGCTATTTATTTTAAGGACCTCCTTAACCGCATTATCAAAGTAAATCAGTTTTATGCAAAAGGCGTTGGGCTTAATCCTGAGGAAATCGTAGGCAAGACAGATTTTGATTTCTTTCCGCATGACCAGGCGCAAAAAATGTTTGATGACGACAATAGGATTATTAAAACCGGCAAACCTATTATCGGCGAGATAGAACGCACCCTACTTAAAAACGGAACATGGAATCAGGTAATTACTACAAAGATCCCGATGTGTGACAGGGAAGGAAAGATCATAGGAACAATGGGAATAACCCGGGATATGACTGCTTACGCCAACCTTGAGAAAGAACGCATTGCCATGGTTATAAACTCACTCACCGTCCTGGGCAGGGCATTGGAGATGCGCGACCCCTACACCTTCAGCCACACGCGCCATGTAGCCAATATCGCCGAGAAAATAGGAGAAGCGCTGGGCTGGGATAAGAACCGGCTGCTGGGAATAAAATTAGCCGGAGAATTACACGACCTGGGTAAGATCAGTATTCCTCTGGACATATTGAATAAACCCGGAAAGCTAAGCGACCTGGAATACAGTTTTGTTCAGCAGCACGTGATCAAATGCTATAACCTTATTAAAGACATAGATTTTCCTTTTGCCTTAGCTGAAATAATATATCAACACCATGAACGCTTAGACGGTTCCGGCTATCCCCGCAAGCTAAAAGGAGACGAAATTCTACTGGAATCGCGCATCCTTGCTGTAAGCGATGTCCTGGAATCAATGGTTTCATACCGGCCCTACCGCCAGGCGCTGGGCTTTGATACGGCCTGCGCAGAACTGATTCAGGGCCGAGGTTCAAAATACGATCCGCAAATTGTAGAGATCATGCTTAACCTCGTCAATGAAAACGGCAAAAAGCCATTCTGGCATATCCCCGGATTCCTGGATCCATTTTCTATTCCCTCATAATACACAATACCCCAAGAAGGCCTTATTCATTAAGAAGATAGAAAAAATGTTTACTACGGGAGAATAGATAGATATAATAATAAAAACCGCCACAAGCGCTGAATTATCCTAAAAAAGTAAAAAAGAGCGTGGCAAATGAGTATAAAAATATTTTAGAGCAAAAAAGCAACTCAAGAAAGATAGCGAGTTGCTTTTTTATTTTTTTGCAATTATAGAAAGGGTGCTGAATGAACAAAAAACTCCTAATAATTCTTGCGCTGTTAGCTCTCTTAGTTGTAGTTATGTTTTCTAAGAATTTAATAGCAAAAACAGCTCTTTCAGCAGGCGTAAAAGCAATTACAGGACTAAACCTGAGTATGAAAAGTATGAATGTAGAAATATTTAAAACTTTGATCGGTATCAAGGAACTAAAGCTGTATAACCCTTCAGGATTTCCTGACAAGCTGATGATAGAGATGCCCGAGATTTATATCGATTACGACCTGGGCTCGTTTCTTGGTGGGCGAGCGCATTTTGAAGAAATACGGCTTAACATAAAAGAATTTTTTGTTGTAAAAAATGAAAATGGAGAGCTTAATCTTAATTCCCTGAAGATAGTGAAAGCCGGGAAGGAAGGCCTGCCTAAAGAAGAGAAAAAAGAAGCAGCCGGGATGCCTGAGTTAAAGATTGACATGCTTCAGTTAAAGATTGGCAAGGTGATATATAAAGATTATTCCGCAGGCAGAGCACCTAAGATCAGGGAATTCAAGGTTAATATTGATGAGAAATATAAAAATATAACAGACCCGCGTGTCTTTGCCAGCCTGATAATTACCAAGGCGCTGATGAATACCACCATAGCAAGCCTGACTAACTTTGATTTAGGCCCTTTAACCCTGGGGCTTGGAGAAACACTAAAGGGTGCAACTAAGATTACCACAGATGTTGCCGGAAAAACACTGGAAGCAGGAAAAGAGATAGGAAAAGAGGCTGTTGAGACAGTGGGCAAGGCTATAGATAAAACCGGTGAAACTATAAAGAAAATTCTCCCTTTTGGGAAATAGATTTATATAAACGAAAGGAGGGCGTGATGCAGGGAATACTTGCCGTTGTAATTTTTCTGCTGGATATTATTGCCATTATCGATGCTTTAAAAAGCTCCCTGGAAACAGGCAAAAAAGTACTCTGGGTAATATTGATTTTTATCCTGCCGGTTGTCGGCCTGATCCTTTATTACCTGGTAGGTAAAAAGAAATAATTCCTGATGATCACTGTTTTAAGTTAGCGACTCTGACATTTTTCTTGCCTGAATCAATAAAGAGTGATATATTGACAAACATAATAGGATTTTTGACTTTTACGGCAAGATATATTGTAACCTACTGGCAATATTAGCGTTAATAATGGCATAGACTCATGGAATATACAGGCCCTGAGAAGAGAAAATACAAAAGAATAAAACGCCCCTTTACCGCCAGGGTCAGGTTTTTAAATGAAAAAATAGAGCCCCTGGAGCGGCCTGTTAAAGAGGATTCCAATTGGGATGTCGTAATAATAAAAGATATAAGCGCCGGAGGAATCTCTTTTAGTTACGTTGAGAAAATTCCTATCGGCTCAACACTGGAATTCTCCATCATGTTGCCTTTTGCCAGAGACCCTATTCATTGTTTCGGGCGGGTATGCCGCGTAGACGGAGCTGATTCTAATAAACCTGAGATGAAATTTCAAATTTACGTTATTGCTGCCAGCTTTATGGAAATCTCACCGGCAAATCAAAAAGCTATATCCGAATATGCAAGAGAAATTTCCCGCTTTTAATAAAAAAAAGCTACGCATACAAAAAATACTCAGCAGCCGCGGGTATTGCTCAAGAAGAAAGGCAGAGGAATTAATCAAAGAAGGCCGGGTTAAGATTGACGGTAAAATTGCTACTATCGGAGACAGCGCCCGGGAAGATGCTGGAATCTATATTGATTCAAAGCCGGTAGGCAAAGAGAGTAAAGTTTACCTTCTTTTTAACAAACCCCTGGGCTGTGTTTGTGCGTTGAGGGATAAGAAGTTTAAAACAGTAACGGATTATATTAAATTAAAACAGCGGCTTTTCCCCGTAGGCAGGTTAGATTACAATACTTCCGGGCTCTTACTGCTTACAAACGACGGAGACTTTGCAAATAGAATAATGCATCCCAGGTATGAAATATTAAAAACCTACCTGGTAAAAACAAATAGGCCTGTAGGGCCAAAAGAGATTGCCCGGATTAAAGGCGGCATTTATCTTGAAGACGGCAAAACCTCTGGCCTGGAAGTTAAGCAACACAGCATGCACCTTTTGGAAGTAGGCACACATGAAGGCAGGAACCGCATTATACGCAGGATATTTGATAAATTAGGCTTCCGGGTTGAATCACTGAAGAGAATAAGAATAGGGAATCTGGAAATCGGCAATTTAAAACCGGCTGCATACAGGCATCTCAGGGAAGAAGAAAAAACAAGGATCTTCGCATAAACTAAGATATTTAAATAGGGAATTGGCTTTATGCTACAATTGGTTATTCTGGTTATTACAGTACTGATTCTTTCAGGCGCATGCTCTATGGTGGAAGCGGCAATTTTAAGCCTGCCGCTGATAAAGGCAAGGATTTTATTCGAGCAAAAACGAAAAGGCTCAAAAACCCTGCTCTTGATCAAGGAAAATGTCCACCTGGCTGTTGCTACTATAGTCATACTTAATAACGCGGTCAATATTATCGGCTCAATATTTGTCGGGCAAAGAGTAATTGCCCTGTTCGGAAGCCGCTGGCTGGGAATCGCATCCGCGCTTATTACCTTTAGCATTATCGTAATTTCCGAAGTCATACCTAAAACTTTCGGCGAACATTATAAAACCCGCGTCTCTCTGGCTAGCGCCAAGCCTCTGTATGTGTTAATCTGGGTATTCAGGCCGCTGGTTGGCATATTATCCCTGGTAATGAACCCCTTTAGAAGCAAATCCAACCTGCCAAAAGTTACGGAAGAGGAAATAAAGATTATGTTGAAATTAGGCAGGAGCGCAGGAACCGTGGAAACCGACGAGGAAACACTCTGCAATAGGGTATTTAAACTTAATGACTTAAAAGCTTCCCAGATAATGAAGCCAATAGAGAATATCTACGCCCTGGAGAAAGAAAAGACCCTGGCAGAGGCCAAAGAAGCAATTGTTGATTCGCCTTACAGCAGGATTGCGGTTTATGAAAAAGATATATTCAATATAACAGGGATATGTCAGCAGAGGTCATTATTAAGAGAAATAGCCAAAGATAACTACACATCCAGCGTAAAAGAATTTAGCTCAATGCCCATCTTTGTAGATGAGAACGAAAAAGCGGATACGCTCTTAGAAAAATTCCAGGCCTATCACCAGCACCTTTTTATCGTCCAAAATAATAAAAAGAAGAATATCGGAATCCTGACTATGGAAGATGTGCTGGAAGAGCTTTTCGGTGAAATCTATGACGAAAAAGACGCCTTAAATAAAAAACGGGAGGGATAGCTATGAATAAAAGAGAAATCCGCATACTCCTGGTGGATGATGAAAGTGACTTTACTCAAGCTATGGCCTTATGGTTTAAGTCAAGAGGCTACTCTGTATCCGTTGTCTATGACGGAGAGAGCGCTCTAAGGTCTATCAAGAAAGAACCTCCCGGTATAGTTTTTCTGGATATCATTATGCCGCATATGAACGGCTACACGGTAATGAAGCTGATCAGGGAATTCAATAAAACCCTGCCTGTAGTCTTTATGAGCGCACATGAGGAGGAAAGCGAGGCAAAGAAAAAAACAAGCTTCTACGGCGTATTCGCATTTTTTAACAAGACTTCTAATTTTATTGAAGCAGAGAAACTGCTTAATTCCGCCTTGAATATAGATGAGGCATAGGCTTTTTCTTCTCATTTTTTTCCTCGTATTTTCCCCTCACCCTTTACTCATCGCCCAGGACTATGAAACAGAGAAAAAATCCAACCCCTCCTGGAATGGTGTTAAGAAAAGTCGTAAACTTTAACCTTATTGTACCCAAGGACGCTATAATTAAGAAAACTTAAAAAAGAAGCAGCACTTAAAAAAGAACTCCTGGCTCTGTAAATTGTACTTAAGGAATTAGAAGAAAAAGATACCTCCCCCTAAGAGGAATAATAGGTGAATTAAATATGCAGCTATATAAAGACTTGATATTATTCATAATCGGCTTGCTGGTAATCATAAAAAGCGCTGATTTGCTGACCAGCGGGGCAGAAGGCATTTCCAGGGCATTAAGGATACCACGCATCATTATCGGCTTGACCATAGTCAGCCTGGGAACAACAGCTCCTGAACTTTCCGTATCGGCGTTTTCCTCATATATGGGCCACACAGGCATTGCCGTAGGAAATGCGCTTGGCTCCTGCCTAGCGAATATTGGATTAATTTTAGGGATTGCGGCAATAATAAGGCCGATTGAATTTATTCCTAAGTTTATCAAAGAGGAGCTTCTTTTTCTTCTGGCTTCAACAGCAGTGCTTTATCTATTGATATCCGACGGCCGGCTTGGATTAGTAGACGGATTATTTCTACTATGCCTGCTGACGGCATTCTTTGCCTATATATTCTCCAGGGAAATGAAAACCAAGAAACAAAATAAACAAGAGCCGGTATCGGCAGGTGATTCTCGTATTAATAAATCCGCATTGATGTTTTTAGCCGGCCTCTTGGGAGTAACCTTATCCGCAAGGTATGCTATAATCCCCAGCGCCGTTAATTTTGCCCGCTTATTGAATATACCTGAGATTCTTATCGGGCTAACTCTGGTAGCAATAGGAACCTCGCTTCCTGAGCTCTTCACCGCCCTGGTTGCCAGCTTAAAGAAAATGGGAGACCTGGCTGTAGGAAACATAATCGGAGCCAATATCTTAAACATCTTATGGGTACTGGGGTTTTCTTCGATTATCAACCCTTTAAGCGTAGACCTGGCGACTAAAAGAATAACCGGGCCTATGGTATTTTTTATTACCCTCTTGCTGCTGATATTTACAAGGACGAGGTTTAGATTAACCAGAAAAGAAGGATTATTCCTGCTCCTAATCTATATCGGCTACATTTTCTATATATTTAAATTTGCCTATAATTAAACAGCGATCTACGGATGCAAATTGAAAACAAAACTGATCATTAACCCTACCGCAGGCAGAGGAAGAGCTCGCAAGGCAATCCCAAGAATCAAAGAGATATTCCGTAATAGAAAAATCGATTTCCACACCTCTGTTACTGATTACTACAATCAAGCTACGCACCTGGCAAAAGAGGCCTCGCTTAATGGATTCGAGCTCATAATTGCTGCCGGTGGAGACGGCACAGTAAATGAGGTGGTAAACGGAATGCTGGAATCAAAATCCTGCTTAGGCGTGATTCCGCTTGGCATTGGCAATGACTTTGCCAGGGCATTGAACATGCCGTTTGAGTTAGAAAAAGCCTGTGATATTATCTGCAAAGACTTCGAGCTCAAGACAATCGATGCGGGGAAAATAAACGAAAGGTACTTTATAAACGGCATTGGTATCGGCTTTGATGCCTGGGTTGCCCGTGAAAGCAGGTGGATCAGGCGTTTTTCTTTTCCGGGTTGTGTTTATTTCTTCGCGGTTATAAGCACGCTCTTTAAATACAAAACCTCTTCCTTAAGAATAAATTTTGACGATACCGTACTCGAGAAGAAAATATTGCTTGTTGCAATCGGAAACGGAAAAAGCTCAGGCGCAGGCTTCCTGCTTACCCCGGAGGCAGAGATTGACGACGGGCTAATCGATGTCTGTGTTGTAGATGACATCTCCAGGCTCAAGATTCTTATGCACCTTCCAAGGGCGATAAAAGGAACGCTAGAAACCCTGCCTTATGTCAAAACCTTTAAAACAAAGAAGCTATCCATCCAGTCAAGAGATTCATTACTGGCGCATGTAGACGGAGAGCTTTTAGAGAGCTGTGATTATCAGATTCAAGTCCTGCCCAAAAAACTCAAAGTAATAATTCCTAAATAAAATCCAAGAAAACAGTTTACTACTAGCGAACATTAGTATAGAATACTTCCTGAGTCAATCTCCTGGAAACCTTTTTAAAATAGCTCTGAAGCTCATTTTTTATTAATCGTATTTTTAAAAAAGAGGTTAAGATGAGGCCAATCCAGAAATTCTGCAGGCTAAAGAATAAAGAAGTAACCCTTTTAAGCGAAGAAAGCTCTAAGGAAACCGGAGGTCAGGGCGGAGTGAAATGGATTATAAAAAAATGCTTTGGAAGAGATAAGTCATGCGAAGACTTAGGATGTAAATACGCCCCTCAATTAATAGGAGGCATGGGCATTAAAGATCCTTTTCCTGCTTTTTAAGTAAAATAGAATATTTAAAATCCCCGTATAAACCTTACCCAAAATACCATCCAATTGCAGATCTTGAAGCAAAAAACAATTCTTCTTGAATTACCTGCCCTGGCAGGTTAAAATAACCTAAGAAGACAAACAAGCTTAATTAAGTTATTAACAAATAACAGGAGAGTAAAATGCAAACCTCAATCGGATTAACCTTTCCCGGGCACCTGAAAGACGAATCAATAATCTGCTATATTTGCAAAAGATTTGAAGTCGATGTCAATATAATAGAGGCTTCCTTTTCCATGTCTTCGGGATGGGCAATCCTGGGAATAGTAGGCAAGGAAGACGAGATTGAGAGAGTCTTCCGCTTCTTAACCAGCAAGGGAGTTAAAATCAATAAGGTTGGAGAAGAAAAGTAAAAAAGGGAACACTTTTTGCCTTAAGGGCTTCCCTGATATAGTAGAGGGCAGATGCAAGAGATATTAGAGGAAATTTTAATAAAGGCGGCAGCAGGCGATATGGAGGCATTTGAGAATATATATAAAATAACCTCCGGTTTTGTATATAACGTTGCCTTACAGATTACAAACAATAAAGAAGAGACAAAAGAGCTAACCCGGAAAGTATTTCTTAAGATACATAAGAATCTTAAAAAGTTCCGCTTTGCTTCTTCTTTTAGAACCTGGATATACAGAATGGCCGTTAACGCGGCAATAAATACCTCAAAAAAAAGATCAAGAGAAAGCAGTAGAAAACCCGGTTATGAAGAAGGCTTCTTGTATGACTCTCTTACTGAAAGCTTAAAGCAGAGGCTTGATAAAAAGAAAAACGAAAACCTGGTACGCTTATTGCTGGATTCGCTCAGGCCTGTGGAAAGAGCATGTTTGGTATTAAGGGATATGCAGGGTTTAAGCTATAAGGAAATTTCCGATACATTAGGGATTGATATCAATACAGTGCGCTCGCGCCTTGGGAGGACAAGAGAAGCGCTTCTGAAAACGGTTAAAAAAGAGGTAATTTAAAATGGGCTGCAAAATGGTTAAAGATTTGCTCACGGATTATATTGATGAAGAACTCAACCAAGAACTGCGCAGCGAAATAACCAGGCATCTGGATAGCTGTTCATCCTGCAGAGAATTAAATGAATCCTTAAACCTGCTCACAGGGCAATTTAGACAAATACCCAGGGCAGAAGCGCCGGGCAGGATATGGGGCCAAATAAGAGAAGCAATAACAACTAAAGAAAAAAAACACTTTCTGCCTACCGGTTTAGTTGAAAAAAAGAAGAAGCCAACCGGGAAACGGTAAATAAAATCGCCTCGAAATTAAAAAAGCTTCGGACGTATTGGGGACCGTATTGGGGACGTTCCCCCAGGCGACACCCCGTATTGGGGACGTTCCCCCAGGCGACACCCCGCATATAAATAACTAACTGTGTTTAAACATGTTAGAGATAAAGAGAGCTTATGAAAATCAATAAGATTAATGTTAAAATATTTAAAATAAAGAACAGGCGGGGTTATGCA
>JAHJCI010000048.1 GCA_018813085.1 Candidatus Omnitrophota bacterium
ACCCGCACCGCAGAGACCGAGGTCCAGATTAAAAACGGGCAGACCGTAGTTATCGGAGGGCTGGTAAAAAATAAGACTACCTCTACGGTAAATAAGGTTCCCATTCTCGGAGATATTCCCATTCTCAGACTTTTCTTTTCCCGCAGGGAAGTCAGCACTGCAGAAGACCCTGATGAACAGACTGACTTGCTAATCTTTGTAACCGCGACTATAATTAAGGATACGGATGACCCTTTGATTGCCTGGGAGCGCAATCTTATTACCTCCCCGCCAAAGCCATTTAAATTAGGAATTAGGAATAATATAGAAGAGGAATGAGCATGAAAGACAAAAAAACTTTGATTCTGATTGTTTTCGCTGCTTGCGTAATACTGATTTTATTATTTTTATCAAGGCCGGCTTCAAAGGATAAAGGCCAAGCCGGCTTGCCTGATGCAGGGTTTCAGGAATTAAAAACAGAAAATGTCAAAACAAAGGATTTAGTCAAGTCTTTTACCAGGATGAACTATTTCCTTAAGAAAAACCTTGAGGTAAAGGAGCAGGAATTGCTCAGGCAGAAGAAGGAAAACGAAAATTTACAGGTTGAGCTAAAAGGGCTCAGCCTTGAGAAAGAGAGCCTGAGCAGGGAATTAATCAGTGCAAAGGCAAATTTAAGCGCGCTCCAGGAATTAACACAACCGATAAAAAGAAAATTTGAAGGGCTGGAGAATACTTTCGAGGGGATAAGAGGCTCTTTAGCTGCTTTAGGATTTAGCCCGGCTAAAGAGAAGGAATTAAAAAAGCAATTAACAAGCTTAAAGAAGGAATTGGATTCAATTGATCAGCAGATCCCCCGCTTAATAAAGGAAAACAAGAATTACCAGCAACAGGCCAGGGCCTTAGAGGAGCTTGTTAATCAAAAGGATGCCAAGATAGAGGATCTGGATCTGGAGTTGAATCAGGTCTTGGGTAAACTCAAGGATTTTGAGAAGGCCATTGGTTCAGGCCAGGCCCTGGAGAAGAGGCTGGAGGAGTCCAGAAAGCGTAACGAATCTTTCAAGGAGCAGCTAGGAGACAGGGAATCCCGCATAGAGAGCCTGGAAAATAAATTAGAAGAAGAGCTGGCAAAGAAGGCAGGAGAATTAAATATGCTTATCCAGGCAAAGGCAAGCATAGAGCAAGAGGTTGATCAATTCCGCCAGAGGAATATTCTATTGGAGAAGGAATTAGAACAGCACAATTTAAATTTAAAAGAGCTGAATCAGCTCAAAAAAGATAATTTTATTCTGGAGCAGGGGCTCGAGAACCTTAAGGGTAAAAATGAAGTCCTGGGTAGCCGCATCTTGAATTTGAAGGAACAACTGCAAACCGAGCGTGAAGACAAAACTATCTCTTCATTAAAAGAGGTAAATCAGGAACTTAAGCAGAGGGTGGATTCTACCCAGGCGGAATTAGAAAGATTATACAGTGATTATGAGGGCTTAAAAGGAGAGTACAAGAATATAAAAGATAACATGGCAGAATATGAAATTGAATTGGCCAGGCGTGCGGATAGAATATTACGCTTCCAGGATAAATTAGAAATTACCGATGGTAAAATAGAAAAACTGGAAAAAGAAACTTCCCAAAGAAGAGAAGAATCAGCAGGGTTAAGAAAGAAATATGTTTCAAGGCAGTTTGAGAACGAGGCATTGAGGAATCAATTGAGCCGCTATAAGCAAAACTTGAGCCAATTGCAGGCTCAGATATCCCAGGCCTCAGAGGCTAATACAGCCCTGCAGGGTAAATTACAAGAGATTTCGAAAATATTAAAGACCAGAGAGCAAAGCGAGCCTCTGGATACGGATACCAGGAAGGTAGCCGTGGAATTAATCCCCGAAATAAGCAGAGAGGTGGGAGATGAAGAATAATTATAATTTTTCTCTTTCAATGCCGCTTTTTATTCTTATCGGATTACTGGTTATGAATCATTCTCTATTCATTCATGCCCAGGAGGAAGAGCTTCTGCATAGTGAATTATTAGAGAAGTCAAAGAACCATTACCAGGAAGGCGAGAGGCTTTATGAAGAGGGTGATTATTTAGGATCCGATGAAGAGTTTAAAAAAGCTCAGGATTTATTAGATTCTTTAGAGGAAAAAGAGGCTGTTGATAAACAAAAAGAAGAATCCTTAATCAGCGAGAATAATACGGATAAACAAACAACCGGCGATACAAAAAAGGCCGGGTCCGAAGATTATTTAAAGAAAGCCTTAGGCTTCAGCAGCAACGGCGAATCGGATAAGGCAATCGAAAACTATCAGAAAGCCGGCTTATTAATGCCCAAGAATGCGGATATTCATTACAATATAGCTATTGAGTACCTGAAGACCAGCAGGTTTAAACAGGCTGTGGAAGAGTTAGAGAAGGTTATTCTCCTGAACCCCAGGGATAAGGATGCTTATTATAATCTAGGCATACTTTATGAAGAGCATATCAAAGATTTAAAAACAGCAAGACTTTATTATTCCCGTTATCTTAAATTTGCCAAGGGTAACAAGGATATCGAAGAGGTTAAAACATGGATTAGCCTGATAGACAAAAAGCTTAAATCAGGCAGCCTAAAAGGATTATAACGGATGACTGATAAAGAGTTAGAGGAATTATTATTAAACTCAGGGCTGTTAAAGAAGGAAGAAATCGATAAGGCCATTGAGGAAACCAAAAAGTTAAAACGCCCTCTGGAGAAGGTTCTCGTTGACATGCGCCTGTTGTCCCGCATTGCCCTTTATGAAACAATTGCCAAGCAGATAGGATATAATTATATAAATTTGGATAATGTCAAACCGGAGGAAGATATAATCAAGGTTATGCCCGAGGAATTAGCCCGTCAGACTCAGGCGGTGCCGGTAATGATTGAGAATAATGTCCTGCATATCGCTATGGGCGAACCGACAAATCTGTACAGCATTGACCAGGTTCAGGCCTATACAGGTTATCCTCTGGAAATATATCTTTCAAGCCCGCAGGAGGTTGAAGAGGCAATAAACAGGATATATACGCAGAAAGATATCACCAAGGATTTAATGGCTGATTTAAGCAAGTCTCCGGAAGAATCTCAACAGTCACTCAGCGCAGGCAGCTCTATAATTAAACTCGTGGATTTAATTATTGCCCAGGCAGCAAGAGAGAGGGCATCCGATATTCATATTGAGCCGGAACAGGAAATGACGCGTATAAGGTTCCGCATTGACGGCATACTGCAAGAGATTCCTTCTCCGCCAAAACAGTGGGAGTCAGCAATTATCTCGCGCATAAAAGTATTGGCCGCTATGGATATTGCCGAAAGCAGGGTTCCTCAAGACGGTCACTTCCAGGCAAAAAGCGACAATAAGATAATAGATTTCCGCGTTTCCACCATTCCTACCATATTCGGAGAAAACCTGGTTATGCGGCTTTTAGATACAAGTTCGGTATTAATCGGCCTTGAGAGGCTGGGCTTTAGTACTTATGAGGAACTAAAAAGATACGAAAGCCTGATTTCCAGGCCTTACGGAATCATATTGTCTACCGGCCCTACGGGATGCGGCAAGACTACAACTCTTTATTC
>JAHJCI010000049.1 GCA_018813085.1 Candidatus Omnitrophota bacterium
ACATTATATGAATGCATTAATGAAACCAGTTAATTTTATAAAAGAGGTGAAGGCACAATTAATAAAGGTGTCCTGGCCGACAAAGAACGAACTTGTGGGCTCAACCTCAATAGTCATTACAATCACTTTTATTACAGCCGTTTTTATTGGCTTTATTGACCTGATTTTGTCACGTATTTTGAGTTGGTTATTCCGATAATGAAAAAGTGGTACATTATTCATAGTCAGACCGGTTTTGAAGATAAAGTAAAGCGTGCCCTGGAAAACAGAGTTTCGTCTTCCGGGCTTCAGGATAGTATCACAAGCATTGTGATACCTACGGAACAGGTCTCAGAGATACGAAAAGGAAAAAGAAGGGTAACTCAAAGAAAGTTTTTCCCGGGATATATCCTTGTTGAGATGGATTTAAATGATGTGGTTTATTCCGTAATTAAGTCAACGCCCGGGGTAACCGGATTTATAGGAACAGGCAAGAGGCCTACACCGCTTTCTCAGGAAGAAGCAAAGAATATATTAAAGAGAATAGAAGATACGCAAGTTAAACCCAGCCCCAAGATAGCATTCGAGAAGGGGGAGCAGGTCAGGGTTAATCAGGGTCCGTTTATTAATTTTAACGGCTCAATAGACGAAATACATCCTGAAAAAGGTAAATTAAAGGTTAGCGTTTCAATTTTCGGCAGAGCTACTCCCGTAGAATTGGAATACTGGCAAGTGGAGAAGATTTAATGAAAGATAACAGAAACCAGAGCAGAGAAACCAGAAAATCTTATACCTGTAATCTGTTTTCTGTAATCTGGTTACTACCGAGTAAAACGAGGGACGGATGGCTAAGAAGGTAGTCGTTCAAATAAAATTACATGTTCCGGCTGGACAGGCAAACCCTGCGCCGCCGGTTGGGCCTGCACTGGGACAGCATGGCGTAAATATCATGCAATTCTGTAAACAATTTAACGAGCAGACCAAAGGCAGGGAAGGGCTGATATTGCCGGCTGTTATTAGTGTCTATCAGGATAAGTCCTTTTCATTCATTATAAAGAGCCCGCCTTCATCCATTCTGATTAAGCGTGCTTGTAACCTTGCTAAGGCTTCCGGGCAAGCAGGAAAAGAAAAAATAGCTACGATTACCAAAAAACAAATCGAAGAGATAGTAAAACAGAAGACTAAAGACCTGAATACCACTAATCTTGAGCAGGCAATGAAAATCATTGAAGGGACAGCGAGAAGCATGGGGATTGCGGTTACTTCAGAAGAAGTAGCCCCGCCTAAAGAAGAACCCGGCGCCGGTGAAAAGATATGAAAAAACGCAGCAAAAGATATAAAGAAGCAACAAAGCCGCTTCAGGAAGGTAAAACCTATCCTCTTCAAGAGGCAGTTACTTTAATAAAGAGCCTGAGTAATACAAAGTTTGATAGTTCCGTAGAGCTGCACTTTTATCTTAACGTTGACCCTAAAAAAGCAGACCAGATGGTGCGCGGCACAATAGTGCTGCCCCATGGAACGGGAAAGAAAGTAACCATTGCGGTTTTTGCAAAAGGCGAACAGGAAAAACAGGCCCGTGAGAGCGGAGCTGATTATGCCGGAGGGGCAGATTTAATTGAAAAGGTGAGCAAGGGTTTCATGGACTTTAATTGCGCTATTGCAACTCCGGAAATGATGAAGGATTTATCGCGTTTAGGTAAAGTTCTCGGCCCCAGAGGGCTTATGCCCAGTCCAAAAACCGGCACTGTCACTAATGACGTTAAACTGGCTATCGAGCAGGTAAGAAAAGGCAAGGTTGAGTATAAAGTAGACAAGCAAGGCGGAATACATTTAAGTGTTGGTAAGGCTGGTTTTACCGAGAAGCAGCTCTTAGAGAATGCATCTTGTCTACTGGAAGCAATAAATTCGGCCCGCCCGGCTTCTATAAAAGGGCACTATATTAAAAGTATCTTTTTAAGTTCTACAATGGGGCCCGGATTAAGGTTAGAGTCTAAATAGATTCAGTTTAAAAATATTTAATCATAATGAAAAAATTGGGCTTAGTAGTCAAAAATGAATCGGAGAGAATATTAAAGGAAAAGTTAAAACTATCCGAGTGTTTTCTTTTAATTAAGTATTCCGGGATCTCTGCCTCAGACTTGAACCACCTGCGAGGATCTTTACTTGAATGCGGTTGTTCCATGATGGTAATAAAGAACTCTGTAGGAAAGCGTTTATTTAAAGATAAGGAAGAACTTACTTCCTGTATTCAAGGGCCTTGTGGATTGGTATTCATAAATAATGATTTGATAGCTGCGGCCCGTACAATAGCAGGTTTCGTCAAAGAAAAACCGAACCTGGAAGTTAAGGTTGGTTTTTTAAAAGACAGGTTAGTCTCAAATCAGGAGATTAAAGAC
>JAHJCI010000050.1 GCA_018813085.1 Candidatus Omnitrophota bacterium
AAAATACCCGCATCGGATACCTTCCCCAGGAAGCCAGATTCAGCTCAGAAAAGACTGTTTTATCTGAATTAATCGAGGGTGATGAAGAGATTAACCGCTTAAACAAAGAAAAAACAGAGCTTGAAGAAAAACATCAGGCAGATTCGTTTCGCTACGGCGATATCCTGGAAAGGCTGGAGGTCTTAGAGTATTTTGAACTCGAACACAAGGCAAAAAAGGTGCTTATGGGCCTTGAATTCCGGGAAAGCGACATCAACCGCAAGATAACAGAATTAAGCGGCGGCTGGCAAATGAGAACCTTATTGGCAAAGCTGCTTACCTGCCATTATGATATTTTACTGCTTGATGAACCTACCAACTACCTTGACTTGAATGCCGCGCTCTGGTTTAAGGATTATCTGTCTTCCTTTAAAAGCACGTTTATAATGATTTCGCATGACAAGGCATTCTTAAATGAAGTTACAAACTATACCCTGGTTCTTGAATACGGCTCAATCTTTAAAGTCCGGGGTAATTTCCAGCATTACCAGAGAATCAAAGAAGAGAAGCTGATATTCCTTACAAAGCAGCTTAAAGAGCAGGAGAAAAAACGACTGCAATTGGAAAGATTTGTTGCCCGTTTTCACGGACAACCCAATAAAGCCGGTCAGGTACGCGCTAAAAAAACAACCCTGGAGAAAATGGAAAAGATCGTATTACCTCCTGATTCGCGCGAAAGCATACGGCAGTTCCGTTTCCCTGAAACAAAACGAAGCGGGCATAATACAATCACCCTTAAAAACATCTCTAAGTCTTACGCGGATATCCAGGTTTATAAGAACCTTGACTTTGATGTATCCAGGCATGAAAAAGCTGTACTGGCAGGAAAAAACGGCGCCGGCAAGTCCACGCTGCTTAAAATCATGGCCGGGATAATTGACATAGACAGCGGTTCACGCACTCTCGGGCATAACGTGGAAACCGGATATTTTTCTCAGACTCGCCTGGATGTGCTTAATGAAACTAACAGCGTATTGGATGAGGCATATTCAGCGGCACCGGGTTTTATGAATCAATCACAAATACGCACTATCCTGGCAGCATTCCTGTTTACCGGCGATGACGCAGATAAAAGGGTAGGGGTGCTTTCCGGAGGAGAAAAGAGCCGGCTGATCCTGGCAAAGCTGCTTATTAACCCGCCGAATTTTCTGCTGCTTGATGAACCAACCACTCACCTGGATGTTGATGCAGTGGATGCCCTGATTAAAGCATTAACCCAATACGAAGGCACGATTGTATTTATCAGCCATGATATCCATTTTGTGCGTTCGGTTGCTAATGTTGTGTTTGATGTTGAGGCAGGCAGGGTAAGGAAAATCACCGGCAACTTCGATTACTACCTTGAGAAAAAAGCCAGGGGCGAGCTTCTGGATTTCAAGCCAGAGGCACACGTTAAACCAGATGCCCCGGAATTAAAAATAGACAATAAGAAACTAAAACTGGAAAAACGCCGCCAAGAACAAGAGCTGAAGCGGCGCGAACGCCAGGAAGAAGAAAAAGCAAAGTGCAAGGCGCAAAACCGGGAAGCCAGAAGCAAGACAGACAAACTAAAGGCAGAAAGAGAGAAGTTAAGCATTGAGGCCTATTCAAAAAAACGCGTTTTAACAGGCAGCAGGCGTTATACGCGGGATGAATCAACCATAAAAGAATATGAACTGCGGGTGATGGAAATCGACAAGCGCATCTTACAAATCGACATTGAAATAGCAGAATTAAAGACAAAGTTACAGAAGTAATCTATATTGAAGGAGCGCACAGTGACTCAATTTCCCCTGAAGATAAATTTTCGCAAGCTTCCCAAGGATCCGAATATGTTTGAATTCACAATCGCAACACCGGCATTAAGGTCGCAGTTTATCCTTCCCAGGCAGGCAGTGAACAACCTAAGGGGCGCCATCGAAAAAGCCCTACTGGATAAATAGGAACAACACCCTTACGATTGGCTCCGGGACAGGCTCCCGACACTTCGACTGCGCTCAGTGTGGTTCTGGTTCGATTAACTCACCATCCCTCGAATCATCCCGAGCAATGTCGAGGGAGAAGTGTAGTGAGCGAAGCCGAACCATTAGCTGAAAGCATGCCTGCCGAAGCTTTAGCGAAGGCGGATGTCCCCCTACGCTTGTATGTTTCTTTAACTACAGTAAGCTTCGGCGGACTATCCGACGAAGCTAAGCGCGAAAGCTGCTTAGCGAAGGCGGATGTCCCCCTACG
>JAHJCI010000051.1 GCA_018813085.1 Candidatus Omnitrophota bacterium
ACGGCCGCAGCATACTCGAAAATTCATCATTCATAGCCAGCTCTGTCTTTTGCGATAAAAACCTTCACGGCACAGGCTTTGTTGCGCGCCTTTCCGGCTCCACCGCAGAATTTCTGCATATCTGGAGGATAATGAACGCCGGAGAAAAACCCTTTTTTCTGGATAAGAGCGGTAAATTAAATTTAAAATTTGCCCCTGTCCTGGCAGGATGGATCTTTAATAAAAACGGGACTTATGGCTTTAATTTCTTAAGCTCTATAAAGGTACTTTACCGTAACTTAAAAAGAAAGAATACCTTTGGCAAGGGTTCTGTTTCAATTAAAAAGATTTCCTTTAAGGACACAACCGGTTCGGCCGTAGAAATATCCGGCGACACCATACCTAGCCCCTACGCAGAACAGATCCGCTCCCGCTTAATCTCTAATATAGAAATAACCCTCGCCTAACCCCAGCGTTAATCCCTTCCTGTCTAGCGATAGTTAATCCTAGCGGCAGGCAGAGGAATAATATCCCTTGTTATGCTAAAAAGTGTTCATTGACTATCCAAACTTGCCGAAAAGCTTTCAAGAGCACTTTCCGGCTTGATAAGGGGCGCTTTCCTCTTCAGCTTGAAAAACGCCTCTGAATGTAAAAGGATAAAAGTGTAAATTTATCAATTGCTACACTTGAAACTTTACAAAACTGTGCTATACTTAAGTTGATAATCAGGAATACCTACTGATAAAGGCAAACTAGCGGTAACGCTGGGGCGCAAAACCTCCGGTCCAAAAGGATAGCGGGGTTGCCAAAAGGGAAAAAAACTTTAAAAACCCTAAGGTTTGCCTTAGGGTTTTTTATTATGCGCCCCGGCAAAAAAGTCTGTTTTAGGCTAAAAAAAACCGGGGTTTTTTAATAAAGGCTAAAAAGATGAGAAAAATAATGCAGAATACCTCCAAGAAAGCAATGCAGCGGGTAGTTACTTTCTTAAACCGCAGCGAAGTTGATTTCCTGGATAAGCTGGGCAAGGATGCGTTATTTTCAACCGGCCTGAAGCTATCCCGGACAAAGCTCATTGCCTGGCTTATAGATTTTGCCGAGAAGCTCAAAATCAGCGGAAATGGCATTAAATCAGAAAAGGACTTAGAAAACAGGATTATAAATTTATTGAAGATTTCTGCCGTAGAACAAATGCGGCATCTCCCCACCAGCCCCGTAAAGTATCATCAGAACCATCATGGTAGCCAGATATCTAACGGGGCCAGCCACGGATGGAAATAGGGGGAAAAATGAAAAGATTATTAATACCTGCCTCTGTATTTATTATCTTCGCCTTACTATTGCCAAATCGCCTTATTGCCGAAACCACAAGCATCAACGTATCCTGCACCGTCCCGGTGATCCCGGGAGTCAATACCCCTGCCCCGCTTGTGAACGAAACATTAAAGCCCAGACAAACGCAAAGTAGAGAAAATAAGCAAGGGGTAGAAAAGCAGGAAAGCAAAGACGTAAGAGCTGTATTCACTACAATATCCAAAGAGGAAATTAAAAAAGCTGATTCACTGGAAGAAGAACCTTCATTTACTCGCGTGAGCACCGTTTACAACCGCTAGGGCAGGAGTTGCTTCAAGCAGGGAAAGTTATAATTATAGGACATTCCTTCAAAAACATCCATTTCTTTTTTAACCGATACCATAGGTATATAATCCACGGGTAAAGTATTTAAATCTAATTTCAAGAAGTGCAGTCCCGGAGTAATGTTGGAAAATCTATACCTGCCGTCTTCATCCGTAACTGCTTCTGAGCCGTCCTCCAGGACTAACCTGACGTTCTTAATCGCTTTATCACTCCTGCCGTATTCGGCATTACCGTCTATATCCTCAAAAACTAAACCATAAATTTCGGATCGGGAAATAATTCCGAAATCTATCCTTCCTGCCTGGTTATGCGCAATCATCGCTACTTGCGTAGAGGGAACGGTTAACACATAGCCCGCAGGCAGGCTCTGGACATCCAGGCTAATGTAAGCCTTGTGCGCCCTGACAGGAGGAAACTCGTAATGGCCGCTCTTATCGCTGGTTGCGGTTTTCTTTTTCCCAAGCCAGAGCTTAATACCCTCAACTGGCATCTCCCCTTCCTGCATCAGGCCGTCAGAATTCAGATCCTTAAAAACAAAACCTTCTATCCTGCCGACAGACTCCCAGCGAAAACCGCTATCCCACACATAGCGCATGCCTGCGTTAAAATCTGCTTCAATGCGCTTCGTTACATTAGGATTCTCTGCCCAGACATTACGCACACGAACCGAACCATAGATTTCCTTATCAGGATTCGGACGGTAGGATAATTCGCTGTATCCTTCTATATAGTCCTCTCCGGATAAAAAACTCAGGCTGGAATTTGCATTTTCTTCATCATGAAAATAAAAACGCAGGTTCCCGTAAAAAGGAGTATTGGCAACCTGCGAACTCCAGTTAACGCCGGTCTCAAGCACCCTCGGCGTAAACTCAGAAGCATTGTACCTTTCCTTGAGCCAATTGAAATCCTGGTTCAAGTAATAATATAAATCTGCGATCAAATTAACGCTTGCCCCCAGCATGACTTTATCGTTTATATAATCCAGGCCCGGAGAAGAAAAGTTTTTATTCTCCTGATGGCGATAATTTATATAGGTATTAATTCGCCTCACCCAGTCCCAGGACCTGTTCAGCCCCAGGCCGATATCGTGCAGGCGGGACTTAAAAAGGCTACCTAAATCATTATATATCCTGTAATCCAGCCTTAAGGAAGTGAGCCCGTCCAAACGATAGTTGGCTGCCCATTCAAAATCAGTATTCCAGCTATTTTCATTATCAGTGCTGGGATAAAGCCGGTCTCTAAAAATATCCAGGCGGCTTGTAATATCCAGCTTCTCCGCAGGCCTGTAATCGAGAGTAAAAAGCCAGCCTAGTTCTCCGGCGCGCCATCCCCTACCGGTCATAGAAACAAAATCCCTGCTTATGCTTCTTAATTCTCCAAGCAGCCTTAAGCGGGGGGCTTTGAATACCGCATTAAACAACTGCGCAAAGCTATCTGAGTTATAAGCAATCTCATAACCCAAATCCCACATTTCTAAATTCCAGTCCGCCTGTAAATCATAGCCGTAGGGATTCAAATAATCCTCCCTATCCCTGCCCCATCCCTTAAATATTGATAAACCGTAAGTCTGGTTATTACTAAGAAAATAATTAAGGGAAATCCCGGAAAGAAAAGAATTTTTGCTTTCCGAAAGCCCCGGCGAAAGCCCGCCGTACCTACCCCCGCTTTCACGGCCCCAGAAAATTTCATAGTCAATCTTGTTGTTGAAGGCAGGCGAACTGAGCGTCAATCCCCTAAGCTGTCTTCCCCCAAAAATCAAGTTATAAATATCCGGAGAATAATCAAATCCCCTTAACTGAAAATCCTCGAATTGGCCTAACCTTGCCTCTGTTAATCCCATGGTAAAATAAGTCAGGTCCGTTGACTGCTTTAAGCTGCTAAGCGTCAGGTAAGAATCAAGGTTTCCGTAAGGCGTAGGCCCTGATAAACCAAGGTAATGCCTGTATGAATAAGAAGCCCTCTCTAAAGAATCCAACCGCCTGCCGATCTCATATGAGGACCAATCCATTGAATAGCGTAACTTAAAACTACGCTCCTGCTCTTCTGCCTTACGTACTGCTTCTTCATAGCTGGGCCCGGCCGGACCAAGAGGGACTGTCAAGAACTCCAAAGTCCACCTTCCTGAATCATCCCAAAGATGTAAATAGGTATGCCCGAAATCATTGCCGGTAATTAAAACCTCATTTTTATTAAGCTTCTCAGCTGCCAATACCTGGGGGTGGGTAACTAAAAAGCGCTTAATATTATGCCCCCTGATAATCACTGCTTTAGCCCGCTCAATCTCAAGAGGAAACCTAAGCTCTTTTATCCCCTGATCAAGCAATAAGGC
>JAHJCI010000052.1 GCA_018813085.1 Candidatus Omnitrophota bacterium
AAATTCTTTGAAAAAATCCGCAACCGGCATTCCCTTGCCACCGCAAGATTTAATAAAATATATCAACGGCTTATCATCGGATACTACCGTTATATTACCGGGCCTGGAGGAATCCTGCAGAAGCCTTTTTATTACCTCGTCTGCTGACTCGCCCCTACTGAAGATAATTCTGATCTTGCCGGCTGAACTCATTGAACATAAGTTAAGGTCCTCCCTGCCGTCAAAAACTAAGGTAATCCTGTTATTCTCAGCCCGGTTGAAGTGGCTTCTACTGGCCATGCTAAACAACTTAGAGCGTGCCTCTTTTAAAATTCGTATTTTCTTTAACGGCTGAACCTGTTTAATTATATTATAGCCGTCGAGTAGAAAATGTAATGACATAAATGACCCCTGCGACAATGCCTGATAAGAAAATCATAAAGAAACTCAAAAGGGAAACCGTCAAAGCAATCTCTGCGGAAACGCCAACCTTGACAAAAAAATAAATACTGCTTGCTTCCCTTAATCCAAAGCCTCCGATAGAAATAGGAAGCGCAGATATTGTGGCTATTATCGGAACCAGAATGAAGAAATAAATAGGGTTAATTCTCGCGCCTAAAGACAGACAGATTAAGTAAAATGTAAGGGGAACGATTAGCTGAATAATAAAAGAGTATAAAAAGTTCTTTAAAATAATATTTTTTTGGGTGCGGAAATTATAGATTTCGAAATGCAAGTTACCTAACACCTCTCCTGCTCTCCCGAAGAAATTCAGGAATTTCCTTACCTTGATACATAGGAAATGATTAAATAATACCGCTAAGGCTGCGATTAAACCAAGAACAATTATACCTAAAGCTAGAAACACGGATGCCTCTTTGATATGCTTGTATCCCAGAGAAAGACTAAACAAGGCCACAATTACCAAGGCGGTATAACCACTTAACCGGTCCAGAATGACGCTGGCTATTGCCTGCTTGGGTTTATGCGTTTGAATGCCCAAATCAATACCGCGGAAGACATCCCCTCCGACTGTAGACGGAAACAGAAGATTGAAGAAGAAACCAATGCAAAATGACTTAAATATACGGGAATTGGGTAAATTTATCCCCAAGCCCACAAGTAGCATTCTCCAGCGAAAAAAACCTATGCCGTAAATTAAAATAATTAACGAGAAAGCAAGGGTTAGTATGGACTTATCCGCAGATGTAATTATCTGGATAATCTTGCCAATATCGACCCGTTTGAATAAGAAAAACAAAATACCGGCACTAATACTTATTTTTATTAAAAAAGAAAATGATTTACGCATCTTTTTATCCACTTGCGCTATTCTATATGCTTTAGGCCATGGCCAAAGGCAGTCCCCTGATTAAAAGGAGTCCAAAATGTATCGAGGAGAAACTCATCAGTTTTTGTTTAAGATGCGGGGGATACACTGCACGCTATTATACACCTCATACGCTTTATATGAAGTCCTTGCCAGAGGCGAAGCTAACACGGCTTTGAATCCCATTTGAAGGCCGATATTTTTATATCTTTCGAATTGCTTGGCCGTTATATATTCCTTAACCGGATAATGCCTCAATGATGGTGCCAGATATTGCCCTAAGACCAAGATATCGCAGCCAACCCCTGCTAAATCATGCATAACTTCAATAACTTCTTTCTCTCTCTCAGACATTCCTAAGAGCAAAGAAGACTTAGTGATAAGCTTTGGGTTGATTATTTTACTTTCGGCAAGAACCTCTAGGGAACGGGAATACCTTGACTCTTTTCTTATACGGCGGTACAGCCTGGGGACTGTCTCTAAATTATGCGCCAATACGTCAGGGCATTCCTTAACTACCTGTTTAAGATAGGAGCCAAGGAGATCGGGTATGAGAACCTCAACCCTTATATCTTTCTTATAATTCCGTATAATCCTTATTGTCCTGGCAAACTGCCCTGCTCCGGAGTCCCTTAAGTCATCACGGGTCACTGAAGTAATTATTACAAACTTAATTCCTAACTCTTTGACGGCTTGCAGTATCTTGTAAGGCTCTTTTTTATCAGGGGGGGCTGGTCTGATCTTTGGTTTTCTAACTGCGCAGAACCGGCAACTGCGCGTGCAACG